>CALGIK010000217.1 GCA_937915515.1 uncultured Clostridia bacterium | reverse complement strand
GCGAATCGCAAGTGATTTTGTTTTGACCGTATTCGTCTGCCGTTACCGAAAATGTTTGATTTACGCCTTGTTTTTTTAATGCTTCTGCGTTAACGGTAAAACCGTTTATTATGTTTGGAGCAATGATATAACCGTATTGAACGCTCGATAAAAATATTCCGTTTAAAACAAGCGCGGCTAAACGCTGGTCTGCCGTTATGCTTGAAACAGTATTAAGCACATTATCATAAACAAATGCGCTGCTTATTGTCAAAACAGTATCGCTTGCATAAACGCCAACGCCTTTGTCCAAAAGAGTTACATATACGGCAATATTTACACTGCCAACAGTACCGTAAAAACTCTCGCTCCCTGCATTTCCTTTAAGTTTTACGGTTTTTAATTTGTTAAGCTTAACCAAATCGGCAAATTCGTTTATATTATTTAAGCTGATGTCTAACACCTGCATATTATTTAATCCTGTTATCCCGTTTAAGCCGGTTAAATTTGACTGATCAGATAAATTTAGATGCGTAACTGTCCTATAAAGTATATTTGACAGTTTTGTAATAAAATTATTAGATAAATCCACATTGGTTAAGTATTTTAACGAGTAAAGATTATCACCTATTTTAGCGTCCGTCAAGCCGCAAGCGCTCATATTAAGCTCAATCAGCTTAACACCTTCAAAAAATGAAAAATCCGTTAGGCTCTCGATTAAACTTCCGCTAAAATCTAAGCGTGCCACATTGATTAAATACCTTATCCCCTTAATGTTTACTTGTTGATTTAAGTAAGAAAATTGATTAATTATTTTAGCACCGTCTGCTAAAAGATAATCCGTTTGATCTACTGTAAAAACAAAGTTGTTTAAATTATAATCGGCATCTAAGAGGTCGGAGATTACCGTCACAGTTAAATCAATGTTGTTTATTATATTAAAAATTATTGCATCATAAAAATTTCTGTCTGCAAATTGCGCTCCGCTTAAAGAGTCACTGCAAAAATATATACCGGGTATAATAAAACTGTATCTTTGCGTGCTTATTACCGTATTAAAATAAAAACTGTTTTGGCTCCAAAAAGCATCGGCAACATAATAGGTATGAATTGCCCCTTGCGATGAAGCCGTCACGGAGACGCCGTTTAACAAAAAACACAAATTAATTTCGTCCCAGACTGCTCCTTCAACGTAATAAGTTTCGACAGCGCTGTTTGTTAAAGAAAGCACAGGCGATACGGTAAAAAAATTAACCGTCAGATACATCGTTGTATTTGTCGAGGGCACCTTATCTATGGCTATATCTATTTTAAAGCCGTGTGTTTTTTCCACACTGTCTAAATGATTAAGATAATTGTCGCTTTCGGACAAAAATTTACAATAATCGTAAGCAACTTCGATTGCTCCGCTTTGATCTGTAAACTTTAAACTCATATATACGTCTGATTCGCTTATAAGCGGAGTAAAGCTTGAAGTATCAAGAAGCTTATTGTTTGGCAAACTGTCAAAATAGGCTGCAAAAGTATCACCCGAGAGGTATTTTTGATATGCGTCTCCGCCTATACCGCTAACCGGTATAATTATCTGCTTAAAAACAGTAAAGGATGGATTATCAGCGTCGTAATATATGCTTAACGTACTGTAAAAAAAATTTTGGTAAAATACGTAAACATATCCGTCTTGATGAGATACCTGAGTATTAGGTGACAACACTCCGTCAATAACGTTAAAACCGTCAAAACTGTATTGATTTATGTAGTCCTCTATTTGCGCATCTTCATTTATCAACGCTTCATACTGCTCTTGGCTTATTAAAATTGTCCCGCTTTCGATTGTTACAAAAGAATGTATATCAAAAAGCAAAGCGCCAAAAAGACAAAGATTGCCGTCAAGAATAAGATCGGAAGAGC
>CALGIK010000216.1 GCA_937915515.1 uncultured Clostridia bacterium | reverse complement strand
GGCTGACAGTTTTCAGTTTTGATAAAGACCAAAAAATTGACAGCTTTTATATAGGCGATTTGCTAAGTTGGGTCATGGGGAAAGCAGACACAAACAACTGCTGGCTGACGGTGATGAATAATGTAAACGTTTGCGCCGTCGCCGCTCTGACACAAAGCAGCTGCGTCATTTTGTGCGAAGGCGTACAGCCTGATGAAAGCTTAAAGCAAAAAGCAATACAGCAAAACTTGTGCTTACTCGGCTGCCGTTTGCCATTGTTTGAAACGGCAAAAAGCATAACGGAGAAAATCTTAAATGCTTGTTAAGGCTCAACTTCACGTCCATTCTACACTGAGCGCCTGCTGCGATAAGGAAAATACTTTAAACAACATTGTCAATATGTGTGCTCTCTTAGGTGTGAAAATACTTGCCTTGTCCGATCACAATTCGTGCAGAAATTTTTTGGCATTGGAAAAGCTGTGCAAACAAAAAGGCATATTAGCCGTTCCCGCAACGGAAGTCACCACTGCAGAGGAAATTCACGTTTTGTGTTTGTTTAACGATTATAAGGATGTGCGTTTACTTTGCGAAGATATCTACAGCAGTTTGCTTAAAGTAAAAACAAATCTTAAAATATACAATCCGCAAAACGTGCTTGACGAATTTGATAATATTACGGAAACGGAGCCGAATTTACTTAGCGTAGCTTCTTCTTACGGCATATACGAGATTTTTGATAAGGTAAAAGAACTAAACGGGATAGCCATACCGGCGCATGTAGACAGAGAGACAAACAGCATTATTTCGGTTTTAGGGGCTTTCCCTGATGACTTAAACATAAAATGCGTCGAAATAACTCCTTATTGCAATGAGGAACTTAAAGAAAGGCTAAAAAGCAAATATAACGTAATAATAAGCAGTGATGCGCATTGTCTAC
This sequence comes from uncultured Clostridia bacterium, assembly GCA_937915515.1. Classification (GTDB taxonomy): domain Bacteria; phylum Bacillota; class Clostridia; order Christensenellales; family CAG-314; genus SFEB01. The sequence continues at coordinate 4,605 of CALGIK010000216.1, read as the reverse complement.
AAGAGCTTTGTAAAGCCGACGATTTTTATATAGATGTTGACGAAATTACTTCATCAGCGCTCATAAAAAGGTTGTCGCTATGATGAGGGAAATCGCCTTAAACATATTGGATGTGGCGCAAAACAGCTTATCGGCGCAGGCTACAGAAGTTAAAATTATTGTTAAGACAGACACAAAGCAAAACCGCTTAAAGATAGAGATTGCCGATAACGGCAAGGGTATGAGCGAAGATTTTTTAAAAAAGGTCACCGACCCCTTTACCACAACACGCACAACCCGTAAAGTCGGATTGGGATTGCCGTTTTTTAAGGACAGCGCGCTTATTACCGGAGGAAAATTTGATATAAAATCTAAATTAAATGCAGGTACGACAGTGACGGCGGAATATGTTTTGGACAGCATTGACAGAATGCCTTTAGGAGATATTGCCGATACGGTTATTGCGCTTATTATGGCGAAAGATACTGTGCGTATAATACTGAATTATTCCGTTGACGGGCAAAACTTTTGTTTTGATACGGAACAAGCAAGGGAGATAATGGGCGATGTGCCTCTAAGTAGTTACGAGGTGGTCACGTTTCTCAAAGAGTATATAAATAACGGAATCAAAATATGTAACGGAGGAATTGTAAATCTATGAAGTCAATACAAGAGCTTAACGCAATCAGAGAAAGAATGCAAAACCTGAGCAAAGACCGTACAGTAGCCGACGAAGGTACAACACGTATCGTAGTAGGTATGGCGACTTGCGGAATAGCCGCAGGAGCACGTCCGGTGTTAAACGCTTTGGTGGAAGAAGTAGCTAAAAGAAATTTAAAACACGTTGTAGTCAGCCAAACGGGTTGTATCGGTATGTGCAAATTGGAGCCTATCGTCGAAGTATTTGTACCCGATCAAGAAAAGGTGACTTATGTACATATGACGGCGGAAAAGGCTGTCAGAGTAATAGCGGAACACATAGTTAACAATAATCCTGTAAAAGAATTTGCAGTGGAAGAAAAATAGGGAGATAGACAAAAATGATAAGGTCACACATATTGGTATGCGGAGGCACCGGCTGCACCTCCAACAAATCACAGGACGTAGTAGCCGCATTAAATGAGGAATTAAAAGCCCAAAAATTAGACAACGAAGTCAAAGTAATTTTGACAGGCTGTTTCGGCTTGTGCGCCAACGGCCCCATTATGGTTGTTTATCCTGAGGGCGCTTGCTACAATCACGTTACGATAAACGACGTGAAAGAAATTGTAAGCGAACACATTTTAAAAGGCAGAATAGTAACCAGGCTGTTGCACGTAGAAGACATACAAACAAATAAAAAGGTTATGTCTCTTAGCGACACCGAATTTATGAAAAAGCAGGTGCGTATTGCTTTAAAAAATTGCGGCGTGATTGACCCGGAGAATATTGAGGAATATATAGGCGTTGACGGTTATCAGGCTTTAGCTAAAGTATTGACACAAATGACCCCCGAAGAAGTTATCGACACAATTAGTAAGAGCGGATTACGCGGACGCGGCGGCGCAGGTTTCCCCACCGGTACAAAATGGAAGTTTGCAAGAGCCAGCAAAGACCCTGTTAAATATGTATGCTGCAACGCCGACGAAGGCGACCCCGGCGCATTCATGGACAGGTCGGTGCTTGAAGGCGATCCTCATTGCGTAATTGAAGCTATGGCAATAGCGGGTTATGCAATCGGCAGCAATCAAGGTTTTATTTATATCCGTGCAGAGTATCCTATCGCCGTTAAAAGACTTCAAAAAGCAATAAACGACGCTAAGGCTTACGGACTTATCGGTAAAAACATATTAAATACGGGTTATGACTTTGATTTGGAAATCCGTTTAGGCGCAGGCGCATTTGTTTGCGGCGAAGAAACGGCATTAATGACAAGCATAGAAGGCAAGAGGGGTGAACCTCATCCCCGTCCTCCCTTCCCCGCCGTAAAAGGATTGTTTGCTAAACCTACAATCTTAAACAACGTCGAAACTTACGCTAATATTACAAAAATTATCTACAACGGTCCCGAGTGGTTTTCTTCGATGGGTACCGAAAAATCCAAAGGCACAAAGGTTTTCGCTTTGGGCGGCAAAATAGTCAATACCGGTTTAGTCGAAATCCCCATGGGTACAACTCTTAGGGAAATTGTCTTTGATATCGGCGGCGGCATCCCCAACGGCAAAAAGTTTAAAGCGGCGCAGACAGGCGGACCCAGCGGAGGCTGCATACCGACTCAGCATTTAGACACACCTATTGACTATGACAACCTTATTGCTATCGGCAGCATGATGGGCAGCGGCGGTCTTATCGTTATGGACGAAGACAACTGCATGGTTGACATTGCAAAATTCTTCCTCGAATTTACGGTGGACGAAAGCTGCGGAAAATGTACGCCTTGCCGTATTGGCAACAGACGCCTGTTGGAATATTTAAATAAAGTCACCAACGGTACTGCTACAATGCAAGACCTCGACGAGATGGAAAAGCTATGCTATTACATAAAGGACAATTCGCTTTGCGGACTGGGACAAACTGCTCCTAACCCGGTTTTGAGCACTATCAGATATTTCCGTGACGAATACGAAGCTCACATTAAGGAGCATCGCTGTCCCGCCGGAGTATGTAAGGCGCTCTTGCATTACGAAATAGACTCCGATAAGTGTAAGGGTTGCACTCTTTGCAAACGTAACTGTCCTGTAAACGCAATCACAGGTGAAGTAAAACAAGCTCACCATATAGATCCAAACAAATGCATCAAGTGCGGTTTATGCATGGCAAATTGCAAGTTTGGCGCAATTTCTAAAAAATAAGGGGAACAAAAATGGCAGAGTTAATCAATATCAAAATAAACGGAAAAGAATATACCGTAGAAAAAGGAATCACCATTTTAGAAGCATGCAAACAAGCCGGGATTAAAATTCCCACACTGTGCTATCTAAAAGACATTAACGCAATCGGCGCTTGCCGTGTATGCGTGTGCGAAGTTGTCGGTGCGCGCAGTCTTGTAGCAAGCTGTGTTTTCCCTGTTGACAGAGAGGGTATGGAGATTTTAACCAATACCAAGCGTGTTCTCGACAGCCGTAAAACTACAGTCGAACTGTTGTTATCAAATCATAACAACGATTGCAACAGCTGCGTAAGGAGCAACAAGTGCGAGCTTCAAAAGCTTGCTCACGATTTAGGCTGCAACGAACATCGTTATAATGGCATTAAACAGCAATTTGAGGAAGACGTAACGCCATATCTAATACGTGACAACAGCAAATGCATTTTATGCCGCCGTTGTGTTGCCGCTTGCGATAAATTGCAGCATGTGCACGTTATAGGCGCAAACAATCGCGGATTTAACACCAGCATAGGCAGTGCGTATGAACTTTCCTTAAACGACGTCCCGTGCGTAGCTTGCGGACAATGTATAAACGTTTGTCCTACAGGCGCGTTAAGGGAACGTGACAGTATCGACGAAGTGTTTAATGCTCTCAACGATAAGACAAAGCACGTTGTTGTAGCTACAGCTCCTGCCGTCAGAGTAGCTTTAGGAGAGGAATTTGGATATCCTATCGGTACAAACATAGAAGGCAAAATGGTCAGCGCATTAAAAATGTTGGGTTTTGACAAAGTTTTCGACGTAGACTTTACAGCCGATCTCACCATTATGGAGGAAGGCACAGAGCTATTAGGACGTATCAACAAGGGCGGCAAGCTGCCTATGATAACAAGCTGCAGTCCCGGTTGGATTAACTATATCGAACAATACTATCCCGAATTAACAAGCCATCTTTCAACGGTTAAGAGTCCGCAACAGATTTATGGCGCATTGGTTAAGTCTTATTACGCACAGAAAAACAATATCAATCCTGCCGACATTGTATGCGTATCCGTTATGCCTTGTGTAGCCAAAAAGACAGAGATGAACCGTGAACATGTCAATGCTTATAAGGAAGGCAAAGATATCGACTATGTTTTGACTACAAGAGAACTTGCCCGTATGATTAAACGTGCAGGCATTGATTTGCCTTGTTTAGGCAACGGCAACTATGACAGACTTATGGGCGAAGGCACAACGGCGGGTCTTATTTTTGGTGTAACAGGCGGCGTTATGGAAGCGGCTTAGCGTACCGTAAAAGAAATAGTCGACCAAAAGCCTTTGGATAAACTTGATTTTGAAGCTGTACGCGGAACTCAAGGTATAAAGTGCGCCACTGTCGAACTCGGCGGCAACCCCGTAAAGGTTTTAATTGCGCACGGAATCGAAAATGCTCATACTGTTATGGAGGACTTAAAAAACGGCAAACTCAACGACTGTGTATTTATTGAGATTATGGCTTGCCCCGGCGGTTGCGTAACAGGCGGCGGACAACCTATTCAGCCTGCCGAAGTGCTTAATTCTATCGATTTAAGAGCCGAACGCGCTAAAGCAATCTACAATACCGATAAAGCCTCAAAAGCACGTAAGAGCCACGAAAACACCGAAGTTCAACAACTTTATAAGGACTTTTTAGGTGAGCCTAACAGTCATTTAGCGCACGAATTGCTGCATACCCATTATTTAAACAGAAAAAAATAAGCAACTTATTCAACTTTCTAATGTAAAACAAATTTTTG
>CALGIK010000215.1 GCA_937915515.1 uncultured Clostridia bacterium | reverse complement strand
TTCGTCTTTCTATGACAATAGACGAAGGGGATCTAAGTACTAAAGCAAAAACTGCTTCAAAGTTTTTTAAAGAAGGAAACAAAGTCAAAGTATCGCTAAGGCTAAGAGGTCGCCAAATGGCGTATATAAGCGAAGGCGTAACGGTTACTTTAAAATTTGCAGAGTCTTTAAAGGAATATGCAGTTGTTGAAAAAAGTCCCGTTGCGGAGGGTAGGTTTATCACGATGATAATGGCGCCTATTCCTGTTAAAACTGCAACGGCTACTAAGCCAAAGAACTTAACGGGAGGAGGTAACAATAATGCCTAAACAAAAAACTCACAGCGGCGCTGCAAAAAGGTTCAGCGTTAAAAAATCAGGAAAAGTCAAAAGGTCTCAAATGAATAAAAACCATATACTGACCAAAAAGACAACCAAACGCACCCGCAGTTTACGCGGACCCGCTTATGTCGATAAAGCGCAGGAAAAAACTATTAAGCAAATGTTGCCGTACTAAAAGGAAGGTAGACTGGTATGAGAATTAAACGCGCAGTAAACGCTTTAAAAAAGCGCAGAAAGATTTTAAAATTAGCAAAAGGTTATTTTGGTGCAAAAAGTAAAAATTACCGTGTAGCACGTCAAGCTGTTATGAAGTCGGGCAATTATGCCTATATCGGACGCAAACTAAAAAAGAGAGATTTCCGCAATCTGTGGATTGCACGTATCAATGCCGCAGCGAGGGCTAACGGACTTTCGTATAGTAAATTGATGCACGGCTTGAAGGTTGCCAAAATTGATTTAAACCGTAAAGTATTGGCGGATATAGCCGTAAATGACAGCAACGCTTTTACTAAGCTGGCTGAAGCTGCAAAAGCCAATCTTAACTAATTGACAAAGTAAGCCTTCTTGACGAAGGCTTTTGTTTTATATGGTGATAAGCGCAAACAACTCAAAAATTTTAAACGCTAAAAAACTGCTGCAAAAAAAATATCGTGACGAGTATGGCAAATACCTTATCGAAGGTATAAAGCTTGTCAGCGAGGCATTTTTGCGCAATCAAAAAATTGATTATATTATCGTTAAGGAAGACTGCTTTGATAAATATAAATCCTTTTTAAATGATAAAACTTTTTTGGTAGTCGACGCAAAAACGTTCAAAAGCTTGACCGATGCGGTAAATGACCAAGGCATTTTAGCAGTAGCGGAAAAGCCGAATACAAAACTTGATTCACCCAAACAAAAATGTTTGATACTCGAAAACATTCAAAACCCATCAAATATGGGCGCAATTTTACGCACGGCGGCGGCAACGGGTTACAATACTGTTTACACCGTTGACTGTACAGATCCATATTCACCTAAATGTATGCGTAGTGGGATGTCGGCGCAATTTTGTATTGACATTATGAGCGGTTCAATTCAAAATGTATTTGATGCCGTAAAACAAAAATGCAGGGTTTTATGCGCCGATATGCGGGGAGAAGATATTTTTAGTGCTTATATTGAGCCTTTCCACGCTCTGTTATTTGGCAACGAAGGCAGCGGCGTGAGCGAATATGCCTTTAAAAATTGTGATTATTCTATCAGTTTACCCATGCAAAACCGTTTAGAATCTCTTAACGTAGCGGTCAGCGCAGGAATAATAATGTATACAATTAATTATAAAAGCAGTTTAAAGGCTTGACGGAGAGTTGTTTTTAAGTCTAAAATGGATAATAGCTTAATAGATTAACATAACCACGGAGGTAAAGGATATGTCGGGACATAGCAAATGGGCAAACATTAAACGCAAAAAGGAAAAAACCGACGCAGTAAAAGGCAATGTTTTTACCAAAATTGGAAGGGAGATTGCCGTAGCTGTAAAATTAGGCGGCAGTGACCCAAGTAATAACAGCAGACTTTTTGATGTTATTGCAAAAGCAAAAGCAAACAATATGCCTAACGATAACATTCAGCGCAGCATTAAAAAAGCCGCAGGCGAATTAGGTAACATTAATTACGAAAATATGACCTATGAACGATACGGTATAGGAGGAAGCGCCGTTATTGTAGAGTGTCTTACCGACAACAAAAACCGTACCGCCGGCGATATACGTAGTTTTTTTGATAAATGCGGCGGAAGCTTAGGCACTACAAACTGCGTGTCTTTTATGTTTGATAAAAAGGGCGTTATTGTATGCGAAAAACCTGACGGAATGAGCGACGACGCTGCTTTTGAAGCCGCCTTAAATGCCGGCGGCGACGACGTATGTGTCGAGGAAGATGTTTTTGAAGTTTACACTGCGCCAAGCGATTTAAGCGCTGTAAAGGAAGGACTAATCAACAGCGGAATTAATATATTATCCGCCGAGGCGGAATGGCTGCCGCAAACAACGGTTTCTCTTAACATCGAACAAATTGTACGGTTTAAAAAAATGCTGGATTTGTTTGAAGAAAATGACGACGTTCAAAATGTTTATCATAATGTAGATTTGCCTGACGAAGAGGAGTAAGTTTGATAGTTTTAGGTATTGACCCGGGTCTTGCTACAGTAGGCTACGGTGTCATAGAAAATCAAAATCAAGCCGTATCGGTTGTTGATTACGGCGCTATTATTACTTCTAAGGATGAAAATACCGCTGTCAGGTTGGCTATGATTGACGAAGCGGTATGTAAACTTATCGAAAAATTTAAGCCCGACGCCGTCGCCATTGAGGAATTGTTTTTTAATACCAATGTAACGACAGGCATTAAGGTGGCTATGGCAAGGGGAGTGCTTTTGGCAGCTGTTGTAAAAAGCTGCTCGCAGTTGTTTGAGTATACGCCGTTGCAGGTTAAACAGGCAATGGTAGGTTACGGCAGAGCCGACAAAAAACAAGTACAGGAAATGGTTCGTATCATTTTAAAACTAAAAAGTATTCCGCGTCCGGATGACGCAGCCGACGCTCTTGCAATTGCGCTTACGCATATTCAGTCGGGTCGTTTAGCCGAAACTTTTAGGGTATAGTCTTTTAGTGTAAATATATTTATAGCTTTTAGAAAGAGCAGAGGAAAAAATATGTTCTCTTTTATTTGCGGCGAAGTGATAAGCATAAACGATAATGTCGTTGTTTTGAAAAATAACGGTATAGGTTTTGAATTGCAGGTAAGCAACGCCACGCTTGTAAATATCTCGGAAGGCAAAACTGTTCAGCTTTTTGTTTATCTTCAAACAAGAGAGGATGGCATGAGCCTTTTCGGTTTTTACTCCGAAAACGAAAAAAATATGTTTTTACGTTTAATAAGCGTAGGCGGTGTCGGACCTAAGGTTGCTTTATCTGTTTTGTCGGGGTTAAAACTGAGCGATTTGGCATTGGCTATACTTAACAGTGATTCCGCCGCATTGATGCGAGTTAAGGGCATCGGCAAAAAAACAGCCGAAAGGATAATACTTGAGCTTAAAGAAAAAATTTCGCCTTTAGAAGCGATAGGCGCTAAAAACACATCAGATAAACAGCCTTTACCTACCGAAGGAGAGGAAGCTGTCGGTGTACTGTTGGCGCTGGGACTAAATAGAGCCGACGCAACTCAAAGGGTATTAAAAGCAGTTGAAGAAGGTTTTGTTACCGCACAGGAAATTTTGGCAAAGGCTTTAAAAGGCTAAGTCGCGTAGGGTAAAATGGATAATTATTTGATACAAAGCACACTTAACGATGTAAGCGAAGCGGAAAGCGAAAATATTTTGCGGCCCACTTCGTTAAATTCGTATGTAGGACAGGAAAAAATAAAAAGCAACTTACGTGTTTATATTTCGGCGGCTCTTAAGCGGTGCGAAAACCTTGACCACGTGCTTTTATACGGACCTCCCGGGCTTGGCAAAACAACCTTGGCGCACATTATTGCAAACGAATTAAACAGCAATATTATCGTTACAAGCGGTCCCGCAATTGAGAGAGCCGCAGATTTGGCTGCAATTTTAACCAATTTAAATACTAACGACGTGCTTTTTATAGACGAGATACACCGACTTAACCACAGCGTTGAGGAAATATTATATCCCGCTATGGAGGATTTTTGTCTTGATTTTATTGTGGGCAAAGGTCCCAGCGCAAAAAGTCTGCGGCTGCCGTTAAAACCTTTTACGCTTGTAGGGGCAACCACAAAAGCCGGTCGGTTAAGCGGACCGTTGCGTGACCGTTTTGGCGTGCATGCAAGATTAGAAATGTATACTCCTGACCAATTGGACATTATTATTACTAACAGCGCAAATATTCTTAAAACTAAGATTAATAACGATGCATCAAAGGAAATTTCAACACGAAGCAGAGGTACTCCGCGTATAGCTAACAGGCTGTTAAAAAGGGTACGTGATTTTGCGCTTGTTAAAAACGGCGGCGATATTGATTTAAACATAACAAAATTTGCACTTGAAGCTATGGGTATTGATTCGCTCGGACTTGACACAACGGACAAAAGCGTGCTTATGGCTTTAATGGACAAGTTTAACGGACGTCCCGTAGGACTTGACACAATAGCGGCAAGCACAAATGAAGACGCAAACACGATAGAAGACGTATATGAGCCTTATTTGTTGCAGATAGGTTTTATTGCCCGTACACCCAGGGGGAGAATTGCCTTGCCAAACGCTTATAAACATTTTAATATACCTATTACTAAGGAAGCGAATTTCCAACTGGATATTTTCACCAAGGAAGCAGTAAATGAAGACGACATTATTTGATTACGAATTACCCGAAGAGCTTATTGCGCAAACGCCGATTTATCCGCGCGACAGTTCTCGCTTACTCATATACGACCGCAAAAACGATAAAACGGAACATAAACATTTTTTTGATATTAAGGATTATCTTAAAAATGGCGATGTATTGGTAATAAACAATACTAAGGTGCTGCCTGCCCGACTTTTTGGCGTAAAGGAAAAAACAGGCGGTAAAGTAGAGTTTCTGCTGCTTAAACGGATTGATTTGACTACGTGGGAAGTTATTTTAAAACCGTGCAGAAGCGCTAAAATAGGTACTGTTTACGATTTTAACGGTGTACTTAAAGAGATCGGAAGAGCGTCGTGTAGGGAAAGAGTGTAGAT
>CALGIK010000214.1 GCA_937915515.1 uncultured Clostridia bacterium | reverse complement strand
ATTAGAGTCATTTTCGGTGCAGTTTTATGATTCTGACGGAACGTTGCTGTATGAGGAAACAGTAAAAAAGGGTCGTTCCGCAACTCCTCCCAATGTGGAAGCAAAGGAGGAATATTACCGTTTTGCCGGTTTTGAAGGCGGCGATTACACGAACGTTGTTGAAAATTTAGTTTTGACAGCGGTGTATGAGCTTAATACCTTTGATACAGATTATTTTGATTTTATTTTAAACGATAAGTCAGACGGATATATCATTACTAATTTTTATGGCGAATTGGATGATTCTTATGTTTTGGTATTGCCCGACAAATACAACAATTTGCCTGTTGTAGGCATTTTAGACACAGAAGATATGGAGAACAGCGTTTTTTCTTCTGTTACTAAAATTGACGTATTGTATATACCTTCAAGCATTAAAAACATTGGCGATTACGCTTTTATGGGCGTGAACTACTTAGATAAGATAGTTTTTAACGAAGGATTGGAAAGAATAGGTAAATATGCTTTCGCTGCAGATTTATCAGATGATTTTTCACGCATAATAAACATAAATATTCCGTCAACTGTAAAGATAATTGACGATTATGCATTTTCCTTCGCAGGTTTCCGCTGGGTAGGAAATTCTTCAAATAATAATGTCATTGAATTGACTTTTGCTGAAAATTCCGCTCTCGAAAGAATAGGCGAATGGGCATTTGACAGTTGTACCTTTGAAGAAGTTAACCTTCCTGAAAGCAGTGTAGGATTTACCATTGGCAAAAACGCTTTTTTTGACAATCCTTTGCTAGAAAGAATAAATCTTTCTTCCTCTGTTATCGAAATTGAAGATTTTGCATTCCGTTATTGCGGTTCGTATTTTATTGCAGGTCAATTAAGTGTCAGACCTGAAGACCGTTTTGCTCAATATTTTCCGTTATCCAAAAATATTACGGATAGGTTTAAGGTTGTGACGATAACAATACCTGAAGAAAACTCTTTGACAAGGATAGGAGACGGAGCTTTTGAGGAAGTAAGGCTATCCGGTAGCTTGACACTTAGAAACTTAATTGAACTTGATGATTTTGCTTTCCGCGGACACGAATTAAGCGGATTGATATTTGACAAATTGAAGAACGTCGGCGATTATGCTCTATACGGCAGAGTGGTTGAATTTTCCACTATGACTGCCGGTACAATTACTACTTTTGAATCAGGCGAAAATTTAGAATATCTCGGCTATTTTGCCTTTATGAACGAGAAGAACATTACAGAAGTCAATTTATCTAAGGCTAAAACCATTACTGAAGCCGCCTTTTTTGGGACGGGACTAACAAGCGTAATAATCCCTGAATCGCTTACTGAAATAGGCGCCGGTGTTTTTTGGTTTTGCAGAAACTTGACTTCTGTTGTTTGGAATTCCCAAGCTGATTTACCCGCCAACATATTTGCTAATTGCAGTTCCTTAATCAGAGCAGAAATTAACAACACTAAAGTCATCAGACCGCAAGCATTTAATACTTGTGTCAAACTTTCTGAAGTAATTTTGCCTGAGGGTTTAGAGTCAATAGGATACAGCGCTTTTCAGGGTTGCGAGGCACTTAGAAGTATTACGTTACCTGAAAGCTTGTTATCTTTAGGTCAAGGATGTTTTAGATTGTCCGGGATAAGATATATTACATTGCCGGCAAATATTACTCAATTGCCCAATGAATTATTCAACGGCAGCGCATTGGTCAACGTAATATTTAAGGGTGAAGTAACGCATCTAAACGGTTTTAGAAATTGCCATAATTTAAAAATGCCTATTATTCCCGAATCAGTTGTGAGTATCGGCGAGGAATGCTTTGCTTATACCGATTTAGGCAGCACGACAAGCGGCAATATTATACTGCCCTCGGCATTAGAGGTAATCGGGTTAGACGCTTTTGCCGGAGCAACCAGTATAAGGACAGTCACTATAAAAGCAAATTCTAAAAATATCGAAATGAAAAACGACCCGTTTAGGCTTAATCCTAATTTTGAAGGCTATATTGTTGAGGACGGAAATGAGTTTTTTGTGACTGATGATAACAAAAACTTATATAGTTTTGGTTACGAAAAACTGATTGCGTTTATTTTAGGAGACCAAACAAGTTTTATCGCTCCCGAAGGTCTTAAAGAAATCGGCGCGAGAATTTTTAAGGGTATGACTCAATTGGTTGAGGTAAAAATTTCCTCTACTGTTGAAATAATTGGCGAAGAAGCCTTTGCCGGCAGATTTGATAATGCAGATGAAGTGTATAAGATGAAACTATGCAACATTGATTTTTCGGAAGCGACAGCTTTAAGAGAGATAGGGGACAGAGCTTTTATTTACACCGATTATCTTGCCTCAATTGATTTGTCAGCGTGCATATCCTTAGAAAAAATCGGCAAAGAAGCTTTTTCTTATGCAAAAGTGTTGCAGACACTTGTTTTGCCCGCAAACCTTAAGGTCATTGATGACGGTTGCTTTAGATATTTGGCAAAAAATGTTTCGCCAATGGTAGTGGATTTAAAGGGTGTTACCAGTCTGGAAGTAATTGGCAACGAAGCATTCAGCTTTGCCGAAATTACAAGCATAAAATTCCCCGCAAGTTTAAAGAAAATCGGCAATAGGGCATTTTGGTCACTTGGTTCAAAAACATTGAAGGTTGTTGATTTCAGTCAAGCCGTATCTGTGGAGGAAATCGGCGACGAAGCATTCTCCTTGATATCCATTGAAGGAACTTTGAATTTGTCGCCCATGACAAAACTAATGCGTATCGGCGAAAAAGCTTTTTGGAGATGCAATTTGCTTACGGGCGTGGTTTTCCCCAACAATAACGTCTTGACTGAAATTGGCGATAAGGCATTTGCCGGCTATGACAATGGATCCTCTGCCTCAAGCCCTATGAATATTCGTGTTGTGGACTTAAGACCGTTGACAAGTTTAAAGAAAATCGGCAAATGGGCATTTGCCTTCAATGTCAACCTCGAAGAATTGTACTTCCCTGTTGGTCTGGAAGAAATCGGACGAGGAGCATTTACAAGATGCGCTCCCCCCGCTTATTATGACAAAGATGAGTATACCAAAAATCCATTGACCGAATTAGATATTCCTTATACGGTAAAAATCATTGATGAAGAAGCGTTTTGTACCAATATGCACGGGTATTATTCCTTACTGGAGAGAGTTTATATTGGCGATGAAGTTAACGGAAGTCTGTTAGAATATATCAATCATAGGGCTTTTGGCAGCTGCAACAGCTTAAAAGAGGTATATGTTTATGCGGCTATGCCGTCAAAAACCACATCAAAGTCAAGTAAATGGATGATTTTCTCCGCAGGTGATGTCACTTCAGACACTGTCGGTAATTATGATATTGTCGGATTAAAGATTTATGTGCCAAAGGGCGCTTTGCAAAACTATTTGAATGCGGAAATTTATACTGACTCCATCAATATGTGGGCAATTAATAACGCGACGAATCTAATAGAAATGTAGGAGTTAAGCGTAGCAGTGACTTAATTTGCTTAATAAGCGTGCAGAGCTGTTTACATTGCTAAGTATTTATAAACGACAAAGTGAAAATTTGTCATGACGTTATCTAATAAACAAATTATTCCATTTTAGATATGGAAACAAGCCAAAGGGTGATTAAGCTCTTTAGCTTAGGCTAATAAAAATCAGCAAGGTGCAATGTTGCTATAAGCATACTACATTATTAATATTAGCTAAAAATAATATTCAAAAATATCCTGTACAAACAGGAAAATATATTAGGAGGCGAATATGTACAAAAAAAAGGTAATACTATCATTACTACTCGTATTGCTTATAATTATATCTACCTTAGCTCTTGTGGCGTGTCAGGAGACAATTTATAATATAAAATTTGTTTCCGATGGAGTTGAATGCTCTGCCGCCCAAAAGGTCATTAAGGGAGGCAAGGCCATTGAGCCAAAATCCCCGACAAAAGACCATTATGTGTTTTTGGGCTGGTATAACGGTGACGCAGAATACGCTTTTGATAAAGCCGTTGAGTCCGATTTAACTTTGTCCGCAAAATGGGAAAAATGTGTCACTGTTACCTACCGAGTTGAAGGCGACGATGACATCGTTATGGAATTAAGGAAAAACGAAAAAGCCGTCAATCTGGCGTATGCTTATCGCTTAGGATTTATTTTCGATTGGCATTTAGGCGATACTGCATACGATTTTAACAATGCCGTAAATGACGATATTATTTTGGTAGGTGTTTATACCGAAACAGAAACGTGTACTGCTGAGTTTAACACTTCCGGCGGTTCGATTGTTCCTGCTCAAACTATAAATGTCAATGATACCATAGTTAAACCCGAAGCACCTAATAAAAACGGCTTTGATTTTGGCGGCTGGTTTAAAGATGAAGATTGTCAAACTCCCTTTGATTTTGATAGCGAACTAACTGAGGATATCGTTATTTATGCAAAATGGATATCAGAATATACAGTTGAATTTGAAACTTTCGGTGCGGGAAATGTGGACAATCAAACCGTCTCGGTTGGTGAAACAATAGTTTTACCGATAGCTCCTGTTAAAGCCCACCACAATTTTGTAGGTTGGTTTGTTGACGAGGACTTGACGACACAATATGTTCCTTCAACAATAACAACCAATTTGACGCTTTACGCAAAGTACGAAATCTATACCTTTACCGTTTCTTTTGAAACTTTCGGCAAAGGCAGCGTCGCATCGATAGTTGTTGAATATGGTCAAATTGTCGACGAGCCAAATTATGATGTACCTAATGATTGGAATTTCCTTGACTGGTATAGCGATGCAGCATGCACAGAGATTTTTGATTTTGAAAATGAGATAATCAGAGACACTGTTATTTACGCCGGTTTAGAGGCAAAGATATTTGTTACATATACAATCAAAACATTTTTGCCCAAAGAGGTTATCCCGGGAGAATACCTTGGAGCAACTACCGAAATTACTCTTAACGCCGATTATACAGGGTCTTACTTTGATTTAATAAACAGCGAAACTACAAATTTAATTTGGCAAGGTACCGCTAAAAACCTTCAAATTAAGTTTGACGGCGATACAGAATGGACTGATGCTGTTTGGAGTTTAGGCACTATCACATTAGACAACGAAACATACGAAAATGAAGATTATGTTTTGGAATATGAAGAAGTTATAATTAATGTAACTTCCTTCGAAAAAGGGAAACCGATATATATCAGTTCTCCAGTGTTTGAAGAATTTGATTTTAACGGCTGGTACCGTACTGTGACCAAAGAAGGCGAAGCTTACACTTTCAGCGACCCCGTTTATACTTTCGAAGAGGAAATAGCAACCGAAAATACCGTTATTTACGCTATGCCTGTAGCCAAGTATTTAAGCTATGAATGGGTTACTATCAATGCTAAATACCCTGTTTTTCACAATGAAAAACTTACATATTACACTGTAAGAGAAAGCGGCTGGCGAATTGTCGCCGATGCGGCAAAAGCGCCTGCGAATATTATTCTCCCTGATTTTTACAGCAAAGAAGGAAAGACAGGCAAAGTAATCTCTTTGGGCGAAAAAGCTTTTGACGGCAGAAGTGTAAGCCACCTTAAAGGTATTGTCATTCCCGAGACTATTATTGAGTTTTATAGCTCAAAAATGGATTCCAAAGATATTTCCAACAACAATAGTTATGCAACTTTCAATACTACAACGTTCGAATACATATACATAATGGCAAAGCGTGTAGAGTTTTGCAATTACACAATTTATTCTCCCAAAAACTTAAAAGAGATTAGATTGCCGATTTATCAAGATGTAATTCCTAACGGATTTTTGTATGGCGGAAGCGTAACTGACGAACAATTTATGGTCAAGTTTGAAGAGCTTGTTATCCCCAACAGTGTCCATACGATAGGTGACAAGAGCTTTTCTATTCTTAATGGACTTAAGACTCTCTACTTATCAAAAAATGCGCTAAATATCAAAAACGGTGCTTTTAGTCAGAATTTAACTCTTGAAAACGTATATCTCAATGATGACGATTTCTGCCCTGTTATTGACTTTGATTTGATACCTGATTTTACCAAAGTATGGGGTAGCACAGATAGGACTACCGGCAGCACTATCACTGGTGTTTTTCAGGCTGGTGTAACAACTACTGTTTTTGGCGCTCTAAAGAGTATTGAAATACCCGAAGGAGTTGAAATAATCGGTACAAGGTGCTTTGATGGTCAAATAAACCTCCAAAGCGTAACAATGCCTAATATGCTTAAGACAATCGGATTTGCGGCTTTTGGTACTAAAGAAACTTCTGCAGCAAATATAAACATTATGGGACTTAAGAATCTGACTCAGATTACTCTTCCGCGAGGACTCGAAGTAATAGGCGAAAATGCTTTTGTTGGCAGCGGGCTGGAGTCTATTGCTATCCCTGCTTCTGTAGTTACTATAGACAAGAGAGCATTTTATCTTTGCGCTTCCTTAACCGATTTGGAATTTGACGAAAATTCCGTAATTAAGGAAATAGGACAGGAAGCATTTAGATCAGCCGATTTAATTGAAGTTGTATTACCTAATAGTGTGACGACAATAAACAATACTGCTTTCCAAGACAACATTAATTTACAAAGCATTAATCTTCAAAACATTGTTTATATGGGAGCAGACGCATTCAAAAATTGTTCTTCATTGGTTTCTGTTAACCTAAGCAATTTGGAATATTTCTGTCTGCCTACAGCCGTTAATGAAACTACAGGTGACTTTAGCGCCGCATCAGGACAATTTAACGGATGTACTTCTTTGCAAACAATAACACTCGGTAAAGTAATAAAAATAGGC
>CALGIK010000213.1 GCA_937915515.1 uncultured Clostridia bacterium | reverse complement strand
GGCAAGTTCTGCTGACTTAAAAACCTGCGACAAATGCGGCGGCAAAGGACGGGTACAGTACGTCACAAACAGCATTTTCGGCAGACAAATGACAATAGGCTCTTGCGACAAGTGCGGCGGCAGCGGCAAGATAATAGCTAACCCATGTAAAACTTGCGGCGGCAAGGGAGTAGTTAGCAAAAAGAAAGCGCTGACCATAAACATTCCCGCCGGTGTCGAAAACGGCGCAATTTTGTCCATAAGCGGTCAAGGCAACGCCAGCAAAGTGGCAGGGGGTATAAGCGGCAATCTGCTGTTGGTGATAAACGTAGCGAGTAGTCCCGTGTTTAAACGTGACGACCTCAATTTATATGTCGAAGTGCCCGTTAGTTACGCCGCAACGGTAAACGGCGGTGATATAGAAATACCTACGCTTAACGGCGTTGAGGTTCAACATATAGAGGAAGGCACAGCAAACGGCGAAGTTTTTCGCTTGCGCGGCAAAGGCATAAAGACCAGCCGCAGAGCCGGCGACCTGTTTATTAAGGTGCTTGTGGAAGTGCCCACAGGCGTGTCAAAGAAGGACAAAAAAGCGCTTGAGGAGCTCGAAAACAGCCTCTCCCTCAAAAACTATCCTCGCCGCAAACAATACCTCGACAACATAAACAAAGTTTTTAATAAATAAGATTATTTTTTGTAAAATAATAATTGTAAAGAGATAAACTAAACTATCTCTTTTTAGTTATCATAAACAAATAACAAACATTTGCAGAAAGTAAAAAAATATTTATTTTATGTTTGATATTGACATTAATAATTAATCTTGTTATAATATCTGCATTAATGGAGGTTTTTATATGTATTGTAAAAAATGCGGAAGATTAGTTGATGATAATGCAACATTTTGCCCTGATTGCGGCTGTGCAACAAATCCAAACTCAACAAATAATAATCAAAAAAACGGTATGGCGATAGCGGGTTTTGTTTGTTCTTTCTTCATTCCTCTTTTAGGATGGATATTCGGAGGGATAGGTTTATCACGATCATTTTCCCGTAACGGAAAAGGTAAAGGATTAAGCATTGCTGCGCTTATTATATCAACTATAATGTTTGCAGTTAACATAAAATTAATGGCCTCTCTTTGATATGCATAATAATTAATAAACCTTAATATACATTTCTAAATTAACGACAAAGCAAAAGACCTTGTCGTTAATTTTTTTATGATTTATTTTTGTTTTTTTATAAAAATAGCATATAAATTTATTTAAGATTATGATAAAAAATCATCGTTTATTTTTGTTTATATATTGACATTATTAAAAATAGTGTTACAATAAGTGTAAATTAGGAGGAAATATGTAATGATATGTAAAAAATGCGGAAAATTAGTCGATGATAATGCAACATTTTGTCCTGAATGCGGCAGTATCACACGACCAAATGCAACTAGTTATTACCAAAGTAACGGTATGGCTGTAGCTGGCTTTGTGTGTTCTTTCCTTTCACCTCTATTAGGATGGATCTTTGGAGGTATAGGCTTATCAAGATCAAAATATCGCAATGGCACAGGTAAGGGATTCAGCATAGCCGCTATAATTATAGCAACTATTATGTTTATTTTAAACATTGTCATAGTAAGCAAATATTTATAAAAATACATAAATTATTAAGCTTAATAATTGATAAAATTTAACGACAAGGTTTTGCCTTGTCGTTAAATAATCCTTATTTTATTGTAGGTTTGTTACCATAAACTTATAGCTAAGTTGATTAGTCTTTTACTACTCCTGAACGCACTAATTTTACGCCGTTTGTCAAACAATCGCCGACAGGGCAAACACTTTCGATAAAGTCGACAAATTCCTCGCATTTTTCCTGAGTTTCATTTGTTTTAAAATGCATTTTAAACCTTATTTCGCTAAAACCTTTTCGCACATCATCACGCTTACCTAAAAAGCCGTCGGGATCCAAATCGCCTTCAAGCTCAACATGAAATTCCTCAAAGGTAAACTTTTTTGCCCTTGCAAAAGCTGCTGCGACAATAGACTGACATGCACCTAAAGCGCACAAAACGCCTTCAACGGGATTCATCGCAATGTCAGTACCTCCTAATTCCTTAGGCTCGTCCATCATAATTTTAAATCCTCTGGCATTTGTTTCCGCCTGCATACCCTCTTTAAGTTTTTTAGCTGTTGCCTTAAATGTAGTTAGCATATTTTCCTCCTTTTTTTTGATTATATCATATTTTCTTACAGTAATCAAGAATTTACTGCAAATATCCTATTAAATTACTAAGGATAAACAAATATTGACATTTACAGTAACTAAGATTATAATTAGCATAATTAAAAACCATAAAAAAATACGGAGCAACATATGCAATATGTATTAATCACAGGCGCCTTCGGCGGTTTAGGACAAGCTGCAACAAAGTTGTTAGCTCAAAACAATTATACTGTTTTTGCCTGCGACAAAGTCACCGATGAGACAACTTTTAAAAATCTGTCAGTTATTCCCCTTCAGCTTGACGTAACGGAGGATAATTCCTTCAGTTTTGCTGTGCAAAAAGTAAGAGAGTATACACATACGCTTGCCGCTATTATTAACGGCGCAGGCGTGATAAATATGCAATCTATGATAGAAGGGGACGAAAAAATCTTCAAAAAAGTTTTTGATGTAAATTTTTGGGGCGCATACAAAGTAAACCGTGCTTTTTTTGGCTTTTTGAAACCAAATTACAGCAAAATCATAAACATAACCAGCGAGGTCGCCCGTTACAGCGCTCACCCCTTTGACGGCTACTACGGCATCTCCAAAACTGCGCTTGACAGCTACAACGATTGCTTACGTCGGGAATTACAGCTTTTGTCCATACCTGTAGTTAAAATTCAAGCTGGCAGTTTCAAAACAAATTTGTTAAAGGACACAAATCAAAGTTTCGACAGGCTGCTAAATGAGAGTGGTTTATACGGCAAAAAGCTATTAAAAATGGCGAAACTTTTGTATGACGAAACAAATAAGGCAAACAATCCTATAAAATTTGCTCGGTTAATCTTAAAAATTGTCTTGGTAAAACACCCAAAAATTTGTTATAGAATTGCCAACAGCTTTAAACTTAGACTACTTAACATATTGCCCGATACTTTACAAGATAAAATCTATAAAATTTTTATTAGATAATTGTTTATCTAAGAATTTTAGCCTACATAATTTATTGTAGCTTTTATACACCCTGATTCAAGCCTAAATTAACCAATATTTAGGCTGTTTTTAATTCATTGAAATATTTATTCTGTTATCCTTTTCTCTGTTATATTTAAGTGTAAATTGTTTTGCTTTTTTCATATGCAATTTGTTATTTTGATAAAACTTTGTGTAAAAAGTTGAAAATATTTTGCTAATTTGGAAACAAAATTATATAATTAGCTTGACAAATGTTATAATTGTTATATAATAATACTAACATAGAGGTAAAAATGTCAAAAAGCGTTTACAGCCTTGTTTTAAGCGACGAACTTATTACTTTGTTGGACAAAGTCGCTTACAAAAAAGGTTTAAGCCGTAGCAATATGATAAACACTTTAATTGCAGAATATCTTTCCTTTGAAACACCCGAAAAGCGCGCTGCCGACATAGTCAGCAACATGCAGGCTATTGTGAACAAATCGCAATCGCTAAAATTTTTGGCACAGCAGTCTAATAACTTAGCTTCAATTTGTTCGGCTATCAGTTTTAAATACAATCCGACGGTTAAATACACCGTAGAGTTATACAAAAACAATAAAAATTGTTTGGGTGAGCTTAAAGTTTCACTTAGAAGCACTTCGGTGTCGCTGTTAAACGCAGTCAACAAATTTTATTGGCTTTTTATCAGTCTAGAAAAAAAGCACATTGGGCAAGTTGACTGTTCAGTCGAAAACGAAAAGTTTTTTCGCAAGCTTAATATCTTTGACGCCGACAAACTCAATACTAAAACAGTGGGCGAGATTATTACGTCTTATGTAAAAAATTTCAACATTCTTTTAAATATGTTTTTTGCAAATTTAGAAAACGTTGAGAAAGCTTATCCTAAGATAGAAGAAGTTTATTTAAAAAATCTAAAAAATCAACCCTATAAAATATTTTAAAAAAAAGGCACAAGCCAAATAGAAAAGTAAGGCAGGTGAAAAAATATGAATACTAATAATTTTACACAAAAATCAATTCAGGTAATAAACAACGCACAAAATAAAGCAAGGGAATACGGCAACACAACTCTTGACGAAGAGCATCTTTTGTATGCTCTTCTTTTTGACGAAGATAGTTTAATTAAAAGGCTAGTCAGCCAAATGGAGATTAACTCGGACACTTTTTTGGATGCAGCAACAAAAGCGGTGGAAAAACTTCCCCGTATGAGCGGCGGCAGCGGTCAGCTTTATATAGGCAACGACCTAAACAACGCTTTTGTGGAGGCGGAAAAAAGTGCAAAACAAATGCAGGACGAATATGTTTCCGTCGAGCACCTTTTTTTAGGACTTTTAATAAAGCCCAATGTTAGCATAAAAAAGCTGTTTACCGATTACGGAGTAACCAAAGACGCTTTTTTAAAAGCGCTAAATAAGGTGCGCGGCAACGTAAAAATCACAAACGATAATCCCGAAGCCACATATGACGTACTCAACAAGTACGGCACGGATTTAGTCGCTTTAGCAAAGCAGCAAAAACTTGATCCCGTTATCGGACGCGAAAACGAAATCCGAAACGTCATAATGATATTAAGCCGAAAAACCAAAAACAATCCCGTTTTGATAGGCGAAGCAGGCGTTGGAAAAACAGCCATAGCCGAAGGTTTGGCGCAAAGGATAATGAGGGGCGACGTACCCAACAGTATAAGAGACAGGATAATATTCAGTCTTGATATGGGCGCATTGGTAGCTGGCGCAAAATACAGGGGCGAATTTGAAGAAAGGCTTAAAGCCGTTTTAAACGAGGTAAAAAAGAGTCAGGGCAAAATAATTTTGTTTATTGACGAATTGCATCTCATTGTAGGAGCAGGCAAGACCGACGGCGCCATGGATGCAGGCAATATTCTTAAACCCATGTTGGCGAGGGGCGAACTGCACTGCATCGGTGCAACCACTTTAAATGAATACAGGGAATATATCGAAAAAGACCCTGCCCTTGAGCGCAGATTTCAACCCGTTTTGATTAACGAACCTTCAGTTGAAGATACAATCAGCATTTTAAGGGGATTAAAAGAGCGTTATGAGGTTTTTCACGGCGTGAAAATCACCGACGCCGCTTTAATTGCAGCCGCCACTTTGTCCAACCGTTATATAAGCGACAGATTTTTGCCCGACAAAGCCATTGACTTAGTGGACGAAGCATGCGCACTTATAAAAACCGAAATGGACAGTATGCCTTCGGAATTAGACGATATAAGCCGTAAAATCATGCAGCTCGAAATTGAGGAAGCCGCCTTAAAAAAGGAAACAGACCAATTAAGCATAACGCATTTAGCCGATATTCAAAAAGAATTAGCTACCCTTCGTGACAGCTACAACTGTATGAAGTCAAAGTGGCTTAACGAAAAACAGTCTATAAGCACAGTGCAAAAACTTCGGGAAGAAATAGAAGCCGTAAACGCCGCTATCGAGAAAGCAGAGCAGGAATACGACCTCGACAAAGCTGCGGAGCTTAAATACGGCAAACGTCCCTCTTTACTTAAACAGCTTGAAGCCGCCGAAAAGGAAGCAAACAATAAAAACAATTTGCTCCGTGACCGTGTCACAGAGGAAGAAATCGCAAAAATTATCAACCGCTGGACAGGTATTCCCGTCAGCAAGCTGATGGAAGGCGAAAGGAAAAAACTGTTAAGTTTAGAGGAGATTTTACACAAACGTGTCATAGGTCAGGACCAGGCAGTGAGTAAAGTTGCCGAAGCAATTATTAGGAGCAGAGCGGGCATAAGCGACCCAAACAAGCCCATAGGCAGCTTTATGTTTTTAGGTCCTACCGGAGTAGGCAAAACAGAGCTGGCAAAAACTCTTGCTGCAACGCTCTTTGATGACGAAAAAAATCTTATTCGTATAGACATGAGCGAGTATATGGAAAAATTTTCGGTGTCAAGGCTTATCGGCGCACCCCCGGGCTACGTAGGGTATGACGAAGGCGGTCAACTCACCGAAGCCGTAAGACGCAGGCCTTACAGCGTGGTGCTGTTTGACGAAATCGAAAAAGCGCATCCCGAAGTATTTAATATTTTGCTTCAGGTACTTGACGACGGGCGAATAACCGACAGCCAAGGACGCACGGTGGATTTTAAAAACACCATCATTATAATGACTTCAAATTTAGGCAGCAGCATAATTTTAGAAAATAATATAAACGGCGAAATAACGCCGCAGGCAATAGCTCAAGTCAATGCAATGCTTAAACAGCAATTTAGACCCGAATTTTTGAACCGACTTGACGAAATAGTATTTTATAAGCCGCTCAACAAAAACGAGATAGCCAAAATTGTCGATATTATGATAGAGTCTTTAAACAAACGTCTGTCAGAGCAAAATTTGTCGGTAGAGGTGACCGAAACAGCAAAACAATTTATTATCGACAACGGTTTTGACCCCGTTTACGGCGCACGCCCCTTAAAACGTTTTATTCAGCATTCTGTCGAAACACTTATAGCAAAAAACATTGTCGCCGACAATATTGCGCCCGACAGCAAAATAATTATCGATAGCAGCGATTGCGATTTGGTGTTAAAATAAAGTAACAAAAAACTCTCGTTAAGAAAAGCAAATCAAAAAAGTAAAAGTAAAACCTTAATAAAAACAAATAAAACAAAAATAAACTTACACGATAATAGGTAAAAAAATAAAATAACACAGCTTTTGACAGCTTTTCTGTTTTTCATAATTTCTCTCCTTAAAAACCGCTCTTGTTACAGTTGTAACAGGAGCGGTTTTTTTGAATAAAAAAAACGAAATTCTTAACGAGGAAAAGAGATTAAAGAAGAAGTTTTTACAAGAATATTAATTAAATCTACCGTATATCGCGCATATAAATTTATAGGCTTCAATAAGATTACCAAATTCATCTGCAGTAAGATGTTCTTCAATATTCTTGGTTAGATTATCAATCAAAATACTTTTTTCTTGAGAAATTATAGGTTTAGCTTTTTCTGTACATACTATCCAGGTTATACGCTTATCTTTTGAGTCTTTAAC
>CALGIK010000212.1 GCA_937915515.1 uncultured Clostridia bacterium | reverse complement strand
AGATTGACGATATAATTTGCACTTTAGAAAACAAGCTTAACGACTGTGATTATGACCCTAACCTAATTGATGAATCAAATTTAAGATTAGAAGTCATTAAACGTTTAAAAAAGAAGTACGGTGCAACAGTAAATGATGTACTTGGTTATTTAGAAAAATCAAAGCAAAAATACAATAATTATGTTGATGCATCTGCTGTTATTGAAGAAATAAATGCCCAGATGCTTAATATAAAAAAACAGACATATGCAATCAGTGAAGAGTTAAGTGCGCACAGGAAAGCTGCCGCTAAGCGTTTTTGTGCTCTCGTTACAAGCGAATTAAAGGATTTAGGCATATTAAACGCTACTTTTGAAGTGTTTTTTGCAGACAAGCCTAAGTTTGATAATTTTTGCGTATCCGAAAACGGATTTGACAATGCAGAGTTTTTGTTTTCGGCAAATAAAGGCGAACCGCTAAAACCTTTGATAAAGGTAATTTCCGGCGGAGAAATGTCAAGATTTTTACTCGCTGTCAAAAATATAACCGCTAAGATAGAAAAAATTCCTACAATGGTTTTCGATGAAATCGACGTAGGATTAAGCGGTGTTACTGCTCAAATGGTTGCTGAAAAATTGTCCAATATCAGTAAGGGTTATCAGTGTATAGTAATTACGCACTTGCCGCAAGTTGTTGCTATGGGCGACAACAATTATCTGATTGCCAAGTGGGTAGTCGGCGAAAAGACGCATACTTTTGTGACGCTTATCAACAGAGAGCAAAAGATAAAAGAAATAGCCCGGCTTATGGGGGGCGAAAACATAGGAGAATTCAGTCTTAAGCACGCTGAGGAAATGCTCGTGTGGGCAGACAAAAGGAAAAGGGATAATTAATACAGCTTTATTAAAAATTTTTATATTTGTTTATTGATAATGCCATAAATAAAAACACCCTAAACTTCTCAAACTATATTAAACAGTTGAGGAGTTTTTTTATGAACAGAAATAAAAATTACCTGGTATTTGTTATGTTTTTGCTTGCCGTCTGTTTATCTTTAATCATTTTCGGAGCGGCAAAAATCATCAATGTAAGCACCTTCGGCAACTCTGTTTTTTCATCCACTACGGTAAATTCTGAGGCATCCGACGAAAAAAACACTGACGACATAAACAGTTTTATATTCGGCGCTAAGCCCGAACCGTTAAAACAAAAAGTATATTTGGGCGGAAAAGCGTTGGGGTTGTCTTTTGACGGAGACGGAGCGCTTGTTATTGGTATAAACGAATTTTTAAGTAAAGGCGGACTGGTAAGTCCTGCTGTTGAAAGCGGCATCAATATCGGCGATACAGTGGTTGAGCTTAACGGAAAAACTATCCATAATTCCGCAATGCTAAATAAGCTGTTGCAGGATATCGGCGAAAAAAGCGTTAAAATAAAGTTGAAACGCGGAGTTTTATTAATGGAATTAAATGTTAAACCTCGTTTTGATATTGTTTCTAAGACTTACAAATTAGGTTTATGGGTAAAAGATGCCAGCAGTGGGATAGGTATGCTTACTTTTATGCTTCCCGACGGTAAGTTTGCTTGTTTAGGTCATCCTGTTGTTGACAGTAAAACAGGTAATATAATTCCGATAAACGGCGGTAACGTTTATACTTGTAAGATATTGAGTATAGAAAGAGGTATGAAAGGCAAAGCAGGCGAAGTAAGAGGCGTTATTGACTGCGAAAACAGAATAGGAAAGTTAAATTCTAATAATCCTTACGGAGTCTACGGAGAATTTATTGAAGGGATAGATATTATAAAAGGTAAAGCTACCGAAGTTGCTTCCGCAGCAATGGTTAAGCCCGGTAAAGCCAAAATCTTGTGTGCTCTTGACGGAATCGAACCAAAGGAATACGATATCGAAATTATTAAAGCAGCTTACCAAAGCACCATAGGCGATAAGGGTATGGTAATACGGGTTACCGACAGCGAATTGTTAGATTTAACCGGAGGTATCGTTCAAGGAATGAGCGGCAGTCCTATTATTCAAAACGGCAGACTTGTAGGAGCCGTTACGCACGTTTTTGTTAATGACCCGACAAAAGGCTATGGGATTTATGCCGAATGGATGTTGAAAACCCTTGACGAAGTTTGTTGTACTTCAAATAATCAGGAATTAAAGGCTGCATAGAAAAAGCAATAATCAACTATAAAAAAAATGATATGAATTTATTCTTGTTTTAAAGTACAGCTCTTTTGTTGCAGTATAATTTGCCGCGGAAAATCATATTTTAGTATATGAAACTCCGCGGTTTATTTTATTGCGCTGTTGACGAGTTGCGCTATATATTTATTAAAGAAAAACCTAAATTATTGTATTTTTTGACGGTTTTTATTTTGGGTCTTTTTTTTGGGATAGCTTTTTTTGAAGGTTTTGTCACAGTACAGTGGCTTATGATAACTGACGGCAATACTGTGATTTTTATTGTCAGTGAAACAAATTTTTTTATTTGCGTATTTAGAATTTTTTGGGGATTTTCTAAAACCATTATTTGCTTATTTGTTTTAAGCCTTTTTAAACATACCCCTTGGTTTATGCTGTTTTTTGCTTTATTAAACGGTATAAGTTTAGGAGTAGTAAGCGTTATTCTTGTAGAATCATACGGCGTAATAGGGGCAATATACATAATTATTTTTTTGATAGAATATTTGTTTATGTTGGCTGTAATATTTTTTTCCTTTTGTTTTGCCCGCAGCAATTTTTGCGGATATAAAATATGCGATAAATACGGTTTAATTGAACTAATCAAATTTTATTTGATAATCTTAGCATTATGTTTAATAATCAGCTTATTGATAAATTTGCTTGTCTTTTTAGTTATACGGACTTTGTTTTCTGTCGGTTTATAACAAATAATAATTGTACATATTTTTTGTTTTTTTTCAAACACTAAAACAAAAACCCTAAGGAGAAAAAAATGAAGAAGGTACTTTTGTGTTTGCTTATTTTTGCAGCTTTATGTTTAGCTTTAACTAACTTTATTTTTGATAAAAATACTGCTTTTGCCTATGCGCCCACTGATTTAAAAATGGGTACAAAAGCAGATTCGTGTGTATTAGCTGATTATGACAGCGCAACGATTATTTACCAAAGAAATGCTCAATCAAAACGGCCTATAGCCAGTATAACCAAACTTATGACGTTGATTGTAGCATATGACAGCATAAATTCAGGTAAGGGCAGTTTAGATGACCTTGTCACAATAAGTGCCAATGCGGCAGATATGGGCGGCAGTCAGGCGTTTTTGGATGCAAACAGCCGTCATAGAATGTCGGATTTATTAAAACTTATTATAGTATGCAGCGCAAATGATGCCAGTGTGGCAGTAGCGGAACACCTTTACGGAAGTGTCGAAACGTTTGTATCTAAAATGAACAAGAAAGCTTCCGAATTAGGGTTGGTAGCTACTAATTTTGTCAACTGTACAGGGCTGCCTGCTTTAAATCAATATTCCTGCGCGATTGATTGCGTAAAAATGCTTTCGTATTTAATCAGACAAAAAAATAATTATTTTGATTACAGTAAAATATGGTTAGAGGATTATGTGCATCCTAACGGACGTGTCACGACTATCACAAATACAAATAAGTTAGTGCGCTTTTATAGCGGCTGCGACGGGGGCAAAACCGGTTTTACAAATGAAGCCATGCATTGCTTATGCGCTACGGCTAAACGCGGCGAAACAAGGCTCATTGCTTGTGTTTTAGCCGAGCCTGACAGCAAAACTAGATTTGCAGAAGTATCCGAAATGCTAAATTTTGGTTTTGCGAACTATCAAAACAAGGTATATTTAGATTTTGACGGAATAAACAACGCTGATATAAAAGGAGGAAAACAAGACACCCTAAAAGTTGCTCCTGTCAAAAAATTATGCACCTTTACCGAAAAGGGGCAGGATGACAATACCGTTAAAGTTGTAATTGATATAAAAAGCGTAAAAGCTCCCGTAAAGCAAAACGATATTATAGGTAAAGCCTATTTAGTCAAAAACGATAAGGTAATAAGCGAAACAGATATTTTAGCGTTGGAGACAGTTGAAGCAAAAACCTATTTTGATAATATCGGCGATATATTAAGACAATGGTAACTTTCATTTTTAACAAACAAAGCGGTATTTGCCGCTTTGTTTGTTTTTAGCTTTATCAAAAATACAGTATCTTAATTTATTTTGCTCTGTTAATTGTTTTTACTTATGTTTTTATTTGTTGCAAAGTTGAAAATTAAAATTATTTAGTGTATAATAAAAATATGATTATTCAGATTGCTATTGATATTGCAGAACAATTTTCGGAAACAGGCGCGAATGTTTTTCTTTGCGTGACTTTTGCCGTGGCAGCTTTTTGTTTGGCGCTTGTTTTAGCTTTAAGCGCGCACGAGATGTCTCATGCTTATGCCGCTAAAATTAACGGCGATATGACTGCCGCTCTTTCGGGCAGGCTGACTTTAAATCCGCTAAAACATTTTGATATAGTAGGTACTTTAATGATGTTTTTGGTTGGTTTCGGTTGGGCAAAGCCTGTACCCGTTAACTCGGCTAACTTCAAAAACTATCGTAAAGGTATGGTACAAGTTGCTATTGCGGGAGTACTTACTAATTTGATAATAGCTTTTTTAAGCAGCTTATTAGTTTGTTTGCTGTTGCTGATAAAAGAGCCTATTCCCACCAGCTTTTGGTTTTGTATTTACAATGCAACAGTTCTTTTTTTGTCATTTTTAATGATTTTTAACCTTAACTTTATGTTGTTTAACCTTTTGCCGCTTTTTCCTCTTGACGGTTTTAGGGTTTTGGAAGCATTTATGCCTCCAACACACAGAGTTTTAATGTTTTTGCGCCGTTACAGCTCAATGATTTTGTTGGGTCTAATTTTTATAGGGTTTTTTAGCAGATATGTGGGGTTTGATGTTTCTCCGCTTACTCTCTATATCAGATATTTTGGCGATCTTATCCAGAGAGCGTTTTTTGGTCTTTGGAGACTGATAGGTCTTCCGATACCCGCATAAAAACAGGTGCCTATGGTTAGTTATAATAAAAAAAACTATGTTACTGATGAGGACGATTTTGCCGACGAAAACGCACTTTCATTAAATATTACAAATTTTTCCGGTCCTATGGATTTACTCCTCAAGTTGGTAAACGACTCTAAAATCGAGATAAAAGACATATTCGTATCGGAAGTGACGGATAACTTTTTAAAATATATTTCTCAGGTCGACAAACTTGATGTAGATAAAGCGGCGGAATATATGTATATCGCCGCAACCTTGATGGAAATTAAATCTCATAGAATGCTGCCTGTTATGCCGGGTTTTGACGACGATAACGATACTCCCGAAAAGATATTTATCCGCCAGTTAGAAGAGTATAAGCTGTTGAAAGAAGCAGCGGAGAAATTAAAAGTTAAGGAGAATCCCGACCGATTGTTTAAAGAGCCCAGTTTAGCCGGAGAAGAAACAAGGTACAGCGTAAAAGATATGTCGTTGGAAAATCTTTTAAAAGCGTTTGCGTCCATTTTAAACAAGGTGGAGATGCGCACTCTCGACAAAAATACAGTAAGAGAAATCAGGAAAGAAAGTTTTTCGGTCAAGGATAAGATGATATATCTGACGGAACGTTTAAAAACTGAAAATCAGTTAAGCTTTTTTGAGCTGTTTGATGAAGGCTCCTCTGTAAGCGAAGTGGTGGTTACTTTTTCCGCACTGCTTGAGTTGACTAAATTACAGCTGATTACCACGCAACAAAACGAAGATTATTCTGATATTTTAATATATAAAAATTTTGACACAATCAAGGAGAATTTTGACATTGAATATGACGAAATTAGCTAACATAATAGAATCAATTTTATTTATAGCAGGCAGAGAAGTTGAGATTAATGAAATTTGTGAAAAGATAAATATTGCGGCAGTTGCGGAATAAATCTTTTAGAGTTTAACGATAAAATTCAATTTTCGAGTAATCCAAATTATGTAAACGAAGTTTCCGCCGTACTTAACCCCATAAGGGAAAAAGAACTTACCAATGCCATGCTCGAAACCTTAGCCATAATTGCTTATAAACAGCCGCTTACCCGTCTTGATGTGGAGGAAATCAGAGGCGTTGACTGTACTTACGCATTGCAAAATCTGTCAAGGCTAAACATGATAAAAATAGTGGGCAAAAAGGACGCTATAGGTAAACCGCTGCTTT
>CALGIK010000211.1 GCA_937915515.1 uncultured Clostridia bacterium | reverse complement strand
CTTAAACCGAAGTACCGAAAAAGATATAAAAACGTTATGTAACGAAGCGTATAATTTCTTTTCAGAAAACTTTGACGAAAAAAACGGAGGTTTTAACGGTGCGCCTAAATTCCCGTCACCGCATAATCTATTGTTTTTGCTTAAATATCATCATTATTTTAATGACGACAAAGCAAAAGAGATGGTAGAAAAAACCTTGATGCAAATGTACAGGGGCGGCATATTTGACCATATAGGCGGTGGTTTTTCAAGATATTCTACCGACGAAAAGTTTTTGGTGCCGCACTTCGAAAAAATGCTTTACGATAATGCCCTTATTATGTATGCTTATTCGTATTTTTTGCAAGACAAAGACAACGAGCTTTTTAAGTATACAGTTAGATGTACAGCCGATTATGTTTTACGTGAGCTGACAAATACTGACGGCGGCTTTTATTGCGCACAAGACGCCGACAGTGACAAGAAGGAAGGGTATTATTATCTGCTAGATAAAAAAGCTATTTATGACAATTTAGACAAAAACAGCGCACAAGAAATTTGCGAACTTTATGACATTACTGATAAAGGACATTTAGACGGGCTTTCTGTCGCAAACTTGTTAAGTAATTATGATTATAAAACAGCGCACAAAAAAATGGATAAGGTCAAAGACACATTGTTGAGGATGAGGCAAAACAAGCCTCTTTTAACGGATAAAAAAATTCTGACAGGGTGGAACGGACTTATGATTGCCGCTTTAGCTAAAGCGGGTACTGTTTTAAACAAAAAGGAATATGTAGAAAGAGCGCAAAAAGTGGCAGATTACCTTAACAAATATCATGTTACCGAACAAGAAAAAATTAAACGTATGCAAAAAGGCAGACATAATATCGGTCAGCTTGACGACTACGCTTTTTATGCTTTTGGACTGCTGGAGCTTTATAAAAGCACTTTTGACGCAAAATATCTTAAAAATGCCGTTCTAATTGCATCTGTTATGATGAAAGAGTTTTTTGATAATAAGGAGGGCGGCTTTTTTATGAATCCGATTGAGTTAGACTCTCTGATTAAACGGCCGAAGGAATTTTATGACGGAGCGTTGCCTTCGGGCAATTCGGCAGCTTTATATGTTTTAAATAAATTGTCGCGCATAACGGCAGACGTAAAATGGCTTAAAGCATACGGTGAACAGACAAAGCTGTTAATGTTAAAGGCGCAAAATTATTCTGCGGCATATGCCTTTGCGCTGTTTTCGATGCTTGACCTTTTGACTGACGGCTACGAAATTGTTATTACAAGTCAAAACAAAAAAATAAATTTAGATAACCTGCAAAAAATAGCCGATATTAAAAATATATCCGTAATTCTTAAAACGCCATATAACAGCAGTATGCTGGAAGAAATTGCACCGTATTTAGCTAATTATCCCATAACACAAAAAACAATGTATTATTTGTGCAAAGGGGGAAGCTGCCAAAAACCGACTGAAAACATCGACGAAATATTAAGGGCAATTTAATCAGTATTAAGAATAATTTTTAAGATTTTTGACAGAGGGACCGACAAGCAAATTTCCGTCAATATCGAAACGTGAGCCGTGGCAAGGGCAATCCCATGTTTTGTCAACCATATTAAATTTCAATTGGCATTTTAAATGTGCGCACAGCGCTTGGCATACGTGATAATTATCTTCTTCGTCTCTGTAAACAGCCCGCTTACTGCCATTATACATCACAATTCTGCCCTCATCTTTTTTTAGGCTTTTATAGTCTTTAACAGGCAGGATAAGCGGCATAATCACTAAATTTTTGACTACCGAAAGCAAGTTTTTTAAAAATGTAAAGATAGGCGTTACCCTGTTTGGGCTAAAAAGCTTTTGATACTTGTTTGGCTTTTTATCAATTAAGTCGGCTATTACAGAGGATGCTGTCATAGCGTTAGCCATACCGTATTTGCTAAATCCTGTTATTACATAAATGTCTTTGCTCTTTTTTGAATAATATCCCGCAAAAGGAATATTGTCAAAGGTAACGCAATCGTTAGACGACCAGTTGTACGTGATTTCAGCATCTCTAGAAATTGTTTGCGCCCTTTTAAAAAGCGTCTCGTATTTATTTATATCGTCAACTCTGCCTGTGCGATGATCCAATCCGCCTACTATTAATTGATTTTCGTAGGTGCGCAAGGTAATTCCGCTCTCAGAGGTACTCTGATATATTTCCTCTAAATCTTTATTTGATGTTACGGATACTGCATACGAAGTGGATTTGTACATCCTCAAAAAATACCAACCCGGTACATTAATGATTGGAAAATTGGTGGCTATTATTATTTTTTGCGCTCTTATCGGTATATCGCCGCAATATAATATTTTATTAAAAAAATCAACGTCGGTTATTCGAGAGTTTTCAAAAATCTCAAAATTGACGGGTAATGCCTGCAAAAATTTTATTGGATCAAATACAGCCATATAGGGCACTTTTAAAGCGCATCTTTTTTCGCTAAATATATCGGTACCGGCAAAAAATGTCGGATCTTCGCCGATAGCTTTCAATGCTTTATATTCGTTCTTTAATTTCTGTATATCTTCTTGTTCTGCTACAATATAGCTGTCAACACGATTAAAATTACATTGTATATTGTATTGATTTATTAAATTTTCGTAATCATCAATAGCATTTTTTTGAGACCAATAATATAGACGGGCTTTGTCGATTGATTTTTTTAATAAATCCTTATATAAAATTGAATGCAATGCATCAATGTGAGCTGTGGTGTATCCCGTAGTACCCTTAAAAAGACTTTTTGCTTCTATTAAAGCTACTTTGTGCCCTTTTTCGGACAGTTTAAAAGCTGTAAGATAACCTGCAATACCGCCGCCGACCACTACGATATCCTTTTTGCAGCTTTTAGTTATTTTAGGATATTGATTTTCCTTTGATTGACTCAACCATATAGATTCCATACATTTATTTTGCGTTGTTTTGCTAAATATATTTAATCGATAATTGGTTATTTTTTTGTAAAAAAATTAGGCTAAGAAAATCTTAGCCTAAAAAAGTATATATAATTTAGCTTATTGTTATACCGTATGCATTGTTAAAGTTGCTGCCGATAGGTACCATTCCTCTTGTTGCGTCACCGAAAGAAACTAATAAATAATGGTCTGTCCTAAAATTGACAACTTCTGTCACTTCTATATACCTAAAGGGATTATACCATACCGGCGACCATACAAGTCTTGTTTCCGTCCTCCAATAGTTGTATTGACGATAACCATACGCTATTACTATATGACTGCCGTTTGTGCTTTTTCTTCCATAAAAAATATCGTGATTGGGATTTTCCGACATATTAGCATACGGATAATAATAATATCCTGTCATTAATACGGCAACAGGCCTATCACTGTTAAAAAAAGTATTTGTGCATTCGCCTATGGAAAAGGTGCCACCCGACATGATGGAAGTATATGTAATGTTGTATCCTTTACTGTTAACGTAGGAGGACAAACCGCTTTTGAAGTTTGCTTCGCTTGTCCCATCGCCGTTTACATTTGTCTGCATCAAACTGTACAGCGAACCAATCATATCATTTACGGCTTGACCTTGCGCTGCATAGTAGAATGTGCCGTTTACAATGTAATAATTTGTGTGGTTTGGCAAAAGATTTTCGTAGAGTCGATCAAAATAGCCTACAATACAGCCGCCTGCTACCGGAGCGCAACTGTTGGGGTGCAGAATGTCATCGTACGGCGGAAGCGTATAATCCATTGTGATTTCCCCTACATTTCTTGTTTCGTATTGGATATCTAAGGTTGTCGGAGTAGTTTCTCCGCCGCTGTAAAGCGCATAGGTGTTTAGCGGCATAAAAGTCATAACACAGATAAAAAGAGCTAAAACGGTTACTAAAATTTTTTTAGATTTCATAACGAAACCTCCTTTCTTTGATACTTAATAATCAAAGTAAGAAGGCATTTAGTCCGTTTAAAACCAAAAATATTTAGTCTATATCACCTGTTCTTCAAAAAAAACAATAATATTTATCAAGCAATGTACACCAAATCGCAATATAGGATACGGTATAAATCTGATGTATTCAGCGTTTGGATAAAGATTATTTTGAATTTTATAATATTTTGGTTAAGCAGACACATTGTTGTCTTTAAAAATGTGTTTTGGTTTCTGCAA
>CALGIK010000210.1 GCA_937915515.1 uncultured Clostridia bacterium | reverse complement strand
CCCCACGGCGGGGGAGCGTTTAGCGGCAAAGACCCAACGAAGGTTGACAGAAGTGCGACGTATATGTGCCGTTATATTTGCAAAAACATTGTGGCGGCGGGACTATGTCAGCGTGTGCAGCTTCAGGTCAGCTATGCTATCGGTATGGCTAAACCTATCAGTATAAATATCAACAGCTTTAATACAGGCATAATCAATGATAAGGAAATAGAAAATTTAATCATTAAGAATTTCGATTTACGTCCTAAGGCAATTATCGACAAATTCGATTTGCTTAATCCTATTTACAAAAAAACAGCCTGTTACGGTCATTTCGGGCGTGAAGAGTTCCCTTGGGAAAAAACAGATATGGCGCAGTCGCTAAAAAAACAAACGAAAATCTAAAAAAAGCGTGAAAAAAGTGCGCCTTTTACATATAAAAATGTTACAATAAATTAATGACGCTCAAAGGTACAGTACAAAGCATAATTTTTTATAATAACGAAAACGGTTATTGCGTTTTAGAGTTAGTTTCCGTAAGTGACGGCGGCGAATATACTTGCGTAGGAAATATGCCTATTGTTACCGTCGGGGAGGAATTAACTTTAGAAGGCAAGTTTGTCACGCATCAAAAATTTGGTGAGCAATTTTTGGTAGAAAAAATTATCTGCTCTGCGCCTGACAGCATTGAAGGTTTAATAAAATATTTAAGCAGCGGTCTGATTAAAGGCGTTGGTCCTGTTACTGCAAAAAACATAGTGGACAAGTTTAAGGAATGTACGGTAGATATATTAAAAAACAATCCTTTGCGGTTATCAGAAGTAAAAGGCATAAGCAAAGTTATAATATAAGCAACAATACCTCGATAAAAATTTATAATGCGTATAAGGAAAACACGCAGAGGATACTTAGCAAAAACCCTTACAAGCTTATTGATGACATTGACGGCATTGGCTTTATTACGGCTGATAAAATTGCGCAAAAGATGGGCATAAAAAAGGACAGCGAGTTTAGGATAAGAGCAGCTATTGTTTATTGTTTAAAAGAAACAGCCGAAAAACAAGGCAACACTTTTTTGGAGGTCGAAGAAGTCAATAAGCAGCTTTGCGAGATACTTGATTTGGATATTTCTGATTACTCTTCCTTGCTCGAAAAAACCTACGACAGTTTACAATTTGACCTGTTATGTAAGATATTTTTTGAAGAAGGCAAGCGTTGCATTGCTCTTACAAAATATTATAATATCGAAAAATCAATTGCGGCTTCCTTTGTCAAATTAAAGTATGGTGTTGATTCGATAAATATCGATTCTTTTCTCATTGACGAATTTGAGCGAATCAATAAAATCACCTTTCACAAAAATCAAAGAGAAGCAATTAAAAGCGCCATCGAAAACGGTGTTACGGTCATAACAGGCGGACCGGGTACAGGCAAAACGACAATAATAAAATGTATAAGTTATATTTTTGATGCATTGAAGTTTAAAGTAGAATATTGCACTCCCACAGGCAGAGCGGCAAAACGTTTGAATCAATCAACAGGACAGGAAGCAAAAACAATACACCGTCTACTGGGTATGGAGTTTAGCGGCGGTTCTTTACGTTTTGCTTATAATAAATACAATAAGCTTAATGCCGACGCTGTAATAGTGGACGAATTAAGCATGGCGGACGTTGTTATTGTAAACAGTCTTTTAAATGCTGTTAAGGACGGATGCCGTTTGGTTTTGGTGGGAGACAAGGACCAATTGCCAAGCGTTGGCGCAGGCAACATATTAAGCGACATTATAAAAAGCCAATTGATTGAGGTTAAATATCTTACTTATATCTACCGCCAGTCTGAAGACAGTTTGATTGTAACAAACGCCCATTTGATAAATCAAGGCAAAATGCCTGTTGTTGATAACGAAAGCAAGGATTTTTTTGTGTCTTATAAAGATAATCAAGAAGATATTCTTAATTCTGTCACAGCTTTAGTTAAAACCCGTCTGCCTAAATTTGCCGATATAAAATCAACGGATATTCAGGTATTGTGTCCTCTTAAAGGCGGCATATCGGGGGTTAATAATTTAAATATGCAGCTGCAAAGATTATTAAACCCGAGTGAGCGCTTTAAAGCCGAAGTAAAATTTGGCAATACAGTTTTTAGAGTGGGTGATAAGGTGATGCAGATACAAAACGATTACGAATTAGAGTGGGAAAAAGTAAATGACGACGGTACTATCGAGATAGGCAGCGGAGCTTTTAACGGAGATATAGGTTTTATTATACAAATTGAAAAAGAGGCTAATTTAGTTTTAGTAAAATTTGAAGACAACAGGATTGCTAAATATAATTTAGAAGGGCTCGAAAATATAAGACTTGCTTACGCTGTGACAATTCATAAAAGTCAGGGCAGCGAATTTGACGTGGCTGTAATCGCCGTAACAAACGGTCCGCCTACAATATTGAATAGAAATCTGCTTTATACAGCAGTTACACGGGCAAAAAAAACAGTAGTACTGCTTTGCAGCAAAAAAGTTTTGGGTATGATGGTAAAAAACAATTACGTTAAACAACGTACTACATTATTAAAAAAGTTTTTAGTAGAGGAAAACGAAAAATATGTCTCTCTTTACTCCAATTCGATTGTTTGATGCGCATAAGTTTACTTGTGCCGTATGCGATAAAGATATATTTGACGATAAGGGTTTTTGTCAAAGTTGCTTTGATATTCTGCCTTTTAACAACGCAAAAACCTGTAAATTATGCGGCAGCAAGCTTATAGGCGACAACGATTATTGTGCGCATTGTAAGCCGGGTCGCACGTTTTACGAAAAAGCTTTTTCGTCATTTGATTATGACGGTGAGATAATATCTCTTATGTATGCCTTTAAATACGGCAACGCAAAATATCTTGCCGAGATTTTTGCAAAATATATGGCAAATACTTATCTTAATAGTGGAGTAGAAGCAGATTTGGTTGTTGCGGCGCCGCTTTCAGACAAGTCTTTATTAAAACGCGGTTATAATCAATCGCTTTTACTTGCCGAAAACTTTTGTGCTTTGACAAATTTGCCTTTGGTAAAAGACAATCTTATTAAGATAAAAGATACTGTTCAACAGGAAAGACTGAATAATTACGAACGGCGAAAAAGCCTGATAGGCGCATTTGCTCTATCAGACGGCAAAATATTTGAAAACCAAAATATTATTGTAATTGATGACGTAAAAACTACAGGCACTACTATTAACCGTATTGCTAAAACGCTAAAAAAAGCAAAAGCAAAAAAAGTTTACGGATTGACGGCAGTGTCTGCAAGAGATAAAACCATTACCGAAACAAAGCGGAGGTAAAAAATGAATAACAAACAGCTACTTAAGCAACTCGAAAAAAAGGCAGTGTTAGTCGAAAACTTAGCACAAATTTATGCCGCAAAAACCGATTCGGAATTAAAAGCGACAACGCCTTGGCTGAAAAAGCGTCTAAATGAAGGTGAAAGCTTAGACGATATTCTGCCTGACGCTTTTGCCGTTGTCAGAGAAGTTTCAAAACGTGTATTAAACATGTACCATTTTCACGTGCAGGTGTTAGGCGGTATTGCTCTGCATCAAGGACGAATCACTCAAATGTCGACAGGCGAAGGAAAAACTCTTGTTGCCACCATGCCTGCATACTTAAATTCTTTAACAGGCGAAGAATGGATGGGCAAAATTTACAAATTTTTGGGCGTGTCAGTAGGCGTGATTTACGCTCAAATGCCCCAGAGAGAGCGGTTAGAAGCATACCAAAGTGAAATAACATACGGCACAAACAATGAGTTTGGTTTTGACTATCTGCGTGATAATATGGCTGTCACCAAAGAGCAATTAGTGCAAAGAGGTTTAAACTTTGTAATTATCGACGAGGTGGACAGCATCTTAATTGACGAAGCGCGCACACCTTTGATTATCAGCGGCGGCGGCAATAAAAGCAACGAAATGTATATTTTAGCAAACAAGTTTGCAAAAACGCTTAACCGCGGATTCGAAAAAGCCGATGACGAAAAAAGCAAGCTTGAAGCTTTATCCGAAGGATTTGATGAGGAACTCGAAAATAAATACGATGTTCTTGTCACCGAAAAGGAGAAGTCTGTTAGGCTTACAATCAGCGGTATAGCAAAGGCGGAAAGATATTTCAATGTCGATAATCTTTCGGACGTTGATAATACA
>CALGIK010000209.1 GCA_937915515.1 uncultured Clostridia bacterium | reverse complement strand
GACCAACAGATGAAGCAGTCTATGGATTCGGAAGTTGGTGCAGGCACAATTTTGACAAGCATTGTGCGCATGTCAAAATGGTTGGATATACCCGTTGTGGCAGAGGGTGTCGAAACATATAATCATGCTAATTTTTTAAAAAACATCGGCTGCGACCATATGCAGGGTTATTTATTCAGCCGTCCTATCCCTATTAACGAATTTGATTTGTTGATGGATGAATCAATAAAATTACGTATCGAAAATGATAGTCTTATTGACTACGATAAAAATAACGGTTTTGATACGCTGTTTAACGGCAATGAAACCTTGGCAAAACTGTTAAACAGTATTGTAGGCGGTATAGGACTTTACGAATACAGCAAGAGCGGATTAGAAGCGTTAAAGGTTAACGACGGCTATTTTGAGATACTGGGCAACGACCCTCAAACATATTACGAATCAAGCAAAAACGTTTTAAAATGGTTTGATAAAGAATATCGTACAATGTTTTTAAACGCCATAGAAAAATCTTTCAAGAGCGGCGTCCCGACAGAAGTCGAGGTTTTACGCAACGTTACGGAAAAAAAGTCGATATGGTTAAAGATAAAAATATCCTGTCTAAGCCAAGCGGATGAAAAAGCTTTAATATGCTGTTGGATGAGTGATATTACGGCGCAAAAAATTAATGAATCAAAAGTAAAGGAACATCAAATCTTTTTAGAAAATCTTTATTCGACTTTACCTTGCGGTATTGTACAATGGAGAATCTTAAGTCAAAACTCCTTAGAAAAACTGCCGCTTTACAGCTACAACAGAAACACTTGGGCTTTATTAGGTTTCTCAAGCGAAAGTGATTTTATAAAAAATAAGACGCTTAACAATACACTAAATTTGATACAAAAAGACAAAGAAGATTTTGAAAAAAAGCTGAAGGGTCTTAACAATCACGATAAATCTATCAGTAGCGAAGTGAGGTTTTTAAAAGCAAACAGCAAGGAAATCGGTTGGTTAAGACTCAATGCCCGAATAATTGACGATAGTGACGCAAAGCTTTTGCAAATCAATTTTACCGATATAACGGACGAAAAAGAATCTGCCCGCAACAAGGAATTGACTAAATACGGAAAAGTGTTGTTTAACGTATTTGATGAGATTTACGAGTTAAACAGCAATCTCAATACCTGCACTAAAATCTTTACTAAAAACAACAGCAAAATAAATACAGTGATATCTTTGGACTATGCCATAAAAATTTGGGCAGACACCGTAGCCAATGAGCAGTACACTCAGATAGTTAAGCAGTTTTACATGGATTGCATCAGCGAAAAATTAGACGAAGACATTAGTCATACAATAGAATATACATTAAAGAAAGATGATAGCCAATGGCATTCTGCAACAATGCTTAAATTAAACGAAGGCGTATTTCTTATTTGCATAAAGGATATCAGCCATCGTAAATCATTTGAATTATCTATAAAGCAGCAGCTTGAAGATGTTAAGTTACGCTTAAACAGATTATCCAATAAGAATTATCTTTCCAACAAAAAACTCATTTTATGTATTTGCGACAATTTAGAACAATGTAATAAAATTAAGTTAAAGTTAAAAGACAAATACGATATAACAAAAGTCGATAATTATATCGACGCATACACTATGGTGGCAAGCCAAAAACCCGATGCGATATTAATGGACCTGGATATAAATTTAACACAGGGTTTAGCGTTTTTACACAAAATAAAAAACGATATATCGCTTTCGGGAGTGCCTGTTTTGGCTTGCACCGACAAACAAGACAAAAAAACATATTATAAGATATTAGAAACAGGCGTAAACGATATATGCGAAAAACCGTTAAACCTTGACAATATAGTAAAAAAATTAAAAAACATATTGTTACTATGCGACTGTAACGCTCACAACGCAATAATCAATTCTCTTATAAACAATTTGCCGGGAGGCATAGGTGTCATTGAGATAGGCGATATAATAAAACCTCTTTATATAAGTCCCAATATGGCTCATAAATTCGGATTTTCGGTTGAAGAGTTTATCAAGACATTTGAAGGAGGCATACAGAGTATTGTATCGGAAAAATCACATGAAAAATTGATAGAAGAGGCAAAAAATACACAACCTATAAAAATTGAAGTTGCTTTTAACATAAAAGGTAAACTCATTTGGATATATCTTAACGGTAATTTTGCATACCGCGATAACGGTAAAGCTGTATATTATATGTCCTTCACTGACGTTACCCAGTTGCGAAAACAGAAGATGCTTTTAGACAGGCAGGAGGAAGTTTTTAAATTATTACTCGAAAACAACGCCTATATGATGTTTGACTATGACGGTATATCTGACGAAATGACTTTTTATATAAAGGATAAAAACGGACATAGAGGAGTAAAAAAGCAGCACCGTTTTTTTGAAAAAATACTCGATTCCGAAATTATTGCTCCTGACAGCGTTGATGAGTTTGCAAAATTTTTCCAAAAAAGCTTGACGACATTATTTAACGGTCAATTAGAATTTCGAGCAGATTTTAACGGGGCAGGTTACAGGTGGTACGCTTCGACTTTTTTAAGCATTAAAGACGAAGGGGGAAAGACAACGCGTATC
>CALGIK010000208.1 GCA_937915515.1 uncultured Clostridia bacterium | reverse complement strand
ATGACAGCTTTTAATACATGTCTTAACTTAAATAAAATAACAATGGGTATAGATGTGCAAAAAATCAACATGTATGCTTTCACCGGGTGCTACAATGCTGTTTATGATGAGGAAACAGGAGAAATTACAACCGAATACGGTTTGACTGAGGTTGTGATGAATGAAAACTTAACAACGATTTGCAATTTTGCTTTTACAGGATGCGACTTACTAACCAAAGTGACATTTATAGGTTCAGTGCCGGAGTTAAAATTAGGGGATCCGTTTTGGGGTACTGACAGTGTGATATTTACTGACTTAGAAAATATTTCTTTTGAAGTTCCTGAGCAATATATTATGGATTATTATCTTGCTTGGTACAACTTTGATCCAAACAGTGTAGTAGGCTTTAAAGAGGAAGATTTACCGCTTATTACATATACTTTCGATACCTTAGGCGGTGTTACTATGCCTTCTAATACATGTATGGTAATTTCCGATATGCCAATTACAACAAAAGAAGATGCATATTTTTACGGTTGGTATACAATCGACGGTACGTTAAACGGTTGGAATGAAGAAGACAAAGTAGAGTTCCCTTATATTTATCTTGACGGAAATTCTGTTACCTTATACGCAAGATTTGAGGATAATCAATTCGAAAACGGCAGAAAAGAAATATGGGCTTACATTTTAGCGTCCGACAATTATAAAATAACCGAAATAAAGGCGAACGATATTACCTGGTTGACTTTTACTCCAGAAATAGATTGCCGCGTTTCCTTAAACGATTTGGAAATGATTAATAATTATTGGATTTATTGTTTTACGGCATGGGAAGGTAGTATTTCTCTGGATGAGGTATGGAATTATATGGTTTATGGCGATGACAACGACATGTTTTATTTGACTGCAAATACTAAATATTATTTCGTAATTGAAAACGGGGACAAAGTAGATTATACAGCATACATTACAATAAAATTCTATGATAATTTAGGCGAGCAGATTCAGATGAACCTATTGGCTGTTTTGCCCTCTAAATTTGATTTAATATAATAAATTTGATATTAAAAATCGTTTCCTTTCTACTTCCTAAAAATCAGCAAAGACAAATGTTTTTGCTGATTTTTGATGGAGAATTACAATTTTAAAATTTCTGTTTGAGAGTTAAAGCGTTTATTTACTAAACAGTAGAGACTTAGACCAAAAGACACTGTAGCAATACTGATATTGTAGAGAGAATAAAAGCTAATTCTTGAAAGCAACAGAAGAAAAACTGCGCTAAAAAAGTAATATTTAAAGCGTGAGCGGTTAAAAGCGTAATAAAAAAGTTTGCTTTCAAATAATCTAACCCTTTTTTCGGGTTGAGGCAACTCAATAGCACGTTGGTTGGCTCGTAAAAATTGTTTTGTGGAATTAAAGTCCATAAAGGTGATTTCTTTATCCAACATACGGCACATTTCTTTTGCGCTTACGTCAAAAGCCAAGCAAAACAAAACAATTTTGTCCGCTTGATTTTTCTTTGACAATTTATAGGCATTGATTACGTCCTGCGCTCCCACGTTTGAAAGTTTAAAGTTAAACACAATCAAAGTATTTTTTTGGTTTTCGATTAAGTAAATTTCATCTGATAAACGTTTTACAACGTAACCTTTTGTTTCAAAAATATTCAAAAATACGGTATAATCCGTTAAAAGCGCCAGAGCTTTTTTTTGCGCATCCGACACGCTTTTTTTAACACGCTTACCCGGTATCAGCATATTTGCACGCTTTTCCAAAGTAAAAAGCACTACAAAAAACATTACCGACAAAAGTGCGCTGACGGTATAACAAATCCATAAGGCTTGCTTATAATAGACAAGCCAGGTAAAGCATAACAAAAAGCCAGCGACACTTAACAAAACTATGTTTATTATTTTTGACATTATTGATATTATTGCCGTTTCTAAAAAATTTAAAAGGAAATTTTTAAATACTTAACAAAAAAATCAAAATCTGATATACTAACTATATGAAAATAGGCTTCTTCGGCGGTACATTTGCGCCTGTCCATAATGCGCATATAAATATAGTTAAAGGCGCTTTAAAGCAATTAAACTTAGACAAGATGATTGTTATGCCGAGCGGACAGCCCCCGCATAAATACAGCTATATTGATAAAACAGAACGTTTAAACCTAACACAATTGGCTTTTGAAGACTTAAAAAACGTAGAGGTCAGCGATTACGAGATAAAAAGCGGTATAAAAAACTATTCTTATCTTACGCTTGCTCACATAAAAGAGCTTTACCCAAATGCCGAAATTTTTTTTATTATGGGAGGGGACAGTTTGCGCGATTTCTCCTTATGGAAAAAGCCTGAGGAGATTGCCCGTTTAGCCACTCTTGCCGTAGCGCAAAGGGGCGACTCTTTAAAAAATGATGCCGCTTTTAATAGCAAAAAATACGGCGCTAAAGTGGTTTTTTTGGATGTTATTCCGTCGGAAATTTCTTCCACCGAAATTCGTATTAATTATGAATTTGGCATTGATAACACTAAGTATTTACCGCAAAACGTCGACAATTATATAAAACAAAAAGGGCTTCTTTGTAAACACGCCGAAATGGTAGACAAGCTGAAAGCATTATTGGAGCCGTCAAGGTTTTTGCACACTTACAATGTTGTCAAAGCCGGGCAGGAATTTGCACGTGCAAATTCGATAAACACCGAAAACGCATTTATTGCTTGCTTATTGCACGATTGCGGCAAGAATATACCCGTTATGCAGTGGGAAAATTACGGTTTTTTTAATGAAGAAAAACTCCTTAAGCCACTTATTCATTGCGCTCTTGGCGTAAAAGTCGCTCAAAAAGATTTTTTTATTAAAGACCAAAAAATACTTGACGCTATCCGTTATCATACAACAGGCAGACCTAATATGACGCCGTTGGAAAAATTAGTGTTTGTAGCCGACAAGGCGGAAAAAACACGGCGATATGACGTATCGAATTATTATTCGATAGCATTAAAAAGCATAGACAAGGCATTTGTTATGGTACTAACTGATATGTACGGTATAGCCGTTAAAAAATATGGCAAAAACAATGTGGATACTTTGACCGTTGCCACTATGAGATATTACAATTTATTTTAGGAGAAGATTAATGGAAATTTCAGCTAAGCAAACAGTAGACAGGATATGCAAAGCATTAAGCGAAAAACAGGCTATCGACATAAAAATAATTTCGGTGGCAACTTTGACGGATATTGCCGATTATTTTATCATCGCAAGCGGCAAAAGCGTACCTCAGGTAAAAGCGATTTTTGACAATCTCGAAGAAAAATTGGAAGCGGAAGAAATTTTCTGCCGCCGCAAGGAAGGTTACGCCGACGGAAAGTGGATAGCTGCCGATTACGGCAATATTATTGTGCATATCTTTAATCAGAGCACCAGAGAGTTTTACCAGCTTGATAAACTATGGAATAGCGGCAATAATATTACTACTTATACCGATTAACGTAAAAATTATTAATAAAGGTCAAGGACTAAATAATTTTATAATAAAATCATTTAAATTTTGATTATTGATTATTTTTAAACTGAAAATACCCTTTTTTTAATTGTGCCATAAATTATGGCACAATTATATTATCATTTAATTGACTTAATAATGATTTTTAGGTACAATAAAATAGTTGAAAATGTCGATTTTTTAAAGGTGCAATATGAATGAATATAAATATGCAAATGATTACACCAATAGATTAGGTGTTTTGTTGTCGGATCTTAATATTCTGCTTAATAAAAAATTTTATAACAGAATTGATAGCTCCGAGGGAGTTCAAAGTATAAGATTGCGCAAGCTTAATAATAGCTATCGCAAAATTATGATATTGTTACAATACGGTCAACTCTCAATCGGAAACCTTGCAGACAAGGTAGGCATCGACCCTAAAATAATCGGATACTATGTCAAAAAGCTGTTAAAACTTAACTATGTAACCAAAGAAAAAGAAGATAATTCTAAACGACAGGTTATTAGTTTGACACCTT
Source organism: uncultured Clostridia bacterium (assembly GCA_937915515.1). Classification (GTDB taxonomy): domain Bacteria; phylum Bacillota; class Clostridia; order Christensenellales; family CAG-314; genus SFEB01. Next base: position 1,389 of record CALGIK010000208.1, on the reverse strand, counting down.
TAGGCAAAGAGGTAATTTTTGAAAACGGCGAATTTTGCGAAAATGTAGTGCGCGGGACTATTGAATCGAGTTTATCGGAAAAAGATAAAAACGATTTAGTGAGTGTAATCAATAATCTTATTGACCACCTTGACAAAATAAAATAGCAATGCTTGAAAAATAATCTTTTTTCTACTCCTATAAATCAGATTATGCTGATAAAAAATCCCTCTTATGGTACTTGTGACATTGTAAGAGGGATTTTTTATTTGATTTGAATGCTGATAATTACTTTTTATTTAAATATATTTTTTTAAGCGTTAATTTATTGTGTTATTGCTGTCTCTTTTGTTTTTCTTGCTTTATATCTTTTTTGTCGGGACTTTGACGGGGACACTCGGGGCAAGGCAGAGGTTTAGGACGCTTATCCCATATATCGTCAATATCTACATCGCCGGTGTCTATCATTCTGTTGATTTCTTCAATGGCTCTAAACGCTTTTAATGACATAGTTACTTTAACCTTAGTAAATTGTTTAAATTTAGCTGCTATTTCGTCTTTTATTTTTTTTATTAATTTTGTTGCATCTTCTTTGCTGTATACGCTATTGGTGCGTACTGCCACGACGACATAATCCTCATATGCAAACACACGGCTTTCTTTTACTCCGTCAATCTTATTGACCATTTGCTCTATTTTTTGTCTATCCTTAATCGGCTTTTCTTCTGCATATGCGGCATCAAGACCAAACAACGAAGCTGCAAAAATACTTAAAGCTAATGCAAATAATAATGAATATTTTTTCATTTTAATCTCCTTTTTGTTTTTAGAGTGCGTTTTAGACAAAAAAATATACAAAATCATTAAAACAGATTTTTTATGACGGCATAGTTATGTAAAAATAAATTTGAGCAAAAATAAAACGGGAGGTTAGATATGGACAATATTTTACCCATAATTATTTTGTCAAGCGGAGGCTTAGCAGCGGCAATATGCTATTTGGTTTATCAATTGGTAATAATAAGATACCATAAAAAGCCCGCCTGCACCGTTAAACAGGAAGACAGATACGAATATGCCGACGAATACGAAGACGGTGACAGCTTAGTTATTAAACTTAAAAATTATTAATTTTTTAGCTGTTTCCTCTTGTAATTAACGTCCTGTTAAAGTATAATTATTTTATATAATGTTTTAAGAGGAAATTATGGTAACATTAAAAAAGCTTAAAAACGGTATTCAATCACGCTTATGTGCTTCGTGGTGGAGCGAAACTTGGCGGGAGGGCTTTTTTAGCGGCAACGGTAAAACAGGTATAAACGTTTTTGGCGGTGCGTTAAACGAAAAAATCTTGATAAACAGTGCCGATTTAAACTGGCAAGGCAAAGTTTCTGTTTTGCCCGATTTAGG
>CALGIK010000207.1 GCA_937915515.1 uncultured Clostridia bacterium | reverse complement strand
CTTCTAACAGACGGCTGAAAATATCGTACGACCTTTCGCCCCTGTTAGTTTGCTCTACCACCATCGGTATCAAATTCATAGTTATCTCTCCGATATATTATTCTGTTATTATACTGTTTTGCGCCTTTAAAAAGTCCAAAAGCTTATCTGTTATAACTTCGTTTTCGAAATAAACCATTTGGTCGGGCGTTAATGATGCTTTATATTCCTTTTCGTCACGCTTTAATTGTATACAAAGCTCTTTTATCTTAGTGTCCACGCTTTTTTTATCAGACTTTATTTTTTCGGCTTTTATAATTTCTTCCATTACCAAACGTGTTTCCACGGTCTTTTTGGATTTTTCCCTGTATTGGTCACGCAAAGCTTCCATACTGGTATTAGTATATTTTACATAATCGCTCAGTTTTAGTCCCTGATACTTTAAAGAAAATTCAAATTCTTGTAGATAATTGTCGATTTGACTTTCTATCATGCAGTCGGGTACGTTAACCTTGCTGTTTTTCACGATTAATTCCATTAAATCGTTTTCGGCTTTATTGTCCGCTTGTTTCTGTTTTCTCTCTTGTATCTTTTTAGCAATATCGGCTTTATATTCGTTAAGAGTGTTAAACTCACTTACATCCTTAGCATATTCGTCATCCAACTCCGGTAGTTCCTTAAACCTGATTTCGTGTACCGTAACGGTAAATACGCTGTCCTTGCCTTTTAAATTTTCGGCATGGTAGTCATCGGGAAACTTAACGTTAATATCCTTAGTTTCGCCTATTTTTATACCTATCATCTGCTCTTCAAAACCGGGAATAAATTGGTGGCTGCCGATAACCAATGTTTGTTTTTGAGCTGTGCCGCCTTCAAATTTAACGCCGTCAACGCTGCCGCTGTAATCCAAAACAATCTCGTCGCCTTCCTTAACGGGACGGTCATTTACTTGAATATAACGCGCGTTTCTTTCACGGGTGGCGTTTAATTCCTGCTCAATTTCCTCATCGGCAACCGTTATCTTTTCAGCTTTAATTGTCAGTTCTTTATATTGTCCTAATTCTACTTCGGGTTTTACGGTAATTTCAATTACATATTTTAAACCTTTTTCGTCAATATTTCTCGAAACAAGAAGGGGTCTGTCAACAGGCTCTATTTTAGTTTCCTTAGTGTAAAATTCTGTCAATTGTTTTTCGACAACGGCGTCAAAAGCGTCTTCGACAAACAAATCTTCGCCGTATACTTTTTCCAGAACTTTTTTGGGTGCGTGTCCCTTTCTAAAACCTTGCACAGTGTATTTGCCCTTATTCTTTTGATAGGCTTCTTCCTGCAAAGCAATCCATTCCTCGCCCGTAACGCTAAAATCAACAGTAACAGTTGCGTCTTGCTTAGAAAATTTATATTTCATGGTCTACTCCTTGATATGTTTTTGCATTATGGTATTTTATCATAAACACATTAAAAACGCAAACAAAAAAACCTCAACGGCTTGAATTATTTGGCAGTTTATAGTAAAATGCATAGCGAGGTGAATATGGCTTACGATGCTTTAAGTTTGTCGGTATTGACAAGCGAATTTAATGCTGTTTTATTAGACGCTAAAATCAATAAAATTTATATGCCAAATAGTGACGAAGTGCTTTTTTTGTTATACGCAAACAAAAAGACCTATCGATTGGTAATAAGCTGCAATACTAACCTCAACCGCATACATTTAACTAATCAAGAAAGCGAAAACCCTCAAAACGCTCCCGCTTTTTGTATGCTTTTACGAAAATACCTGACAGGCAGCGTTATTACTCAAATATATCAACAACCATTCGAAAGAGTAATTGATTTTTCTATCGACACCAAAAACGAGTTAGGTTACACTTATTCGGTTCATTTAATCTTTGAGCTTACCGGCAGAGACAGCAATTTGATACTGACCGACGCCGATTATAAGATAATCGACAGCTTAAGACGTTTTTCCGTCGATTTAGAAGCTTCCCGAATTGTTCTCCCTAATGCTGTTTACAAGTTCTTTCCTCCGCAGGAGAAATTTAGCATCGACGCTTTTTCGGATATAAAAAACGCCGCTCTAAAAACCGTTGATATAAGGGATTTTTTAACAAAAAACGTTATGGGTATTGCTCATAGTACAGCTTACGAAATATCCGTTTT
>CALGIK010000206.1 GCA_937915515.1 uncultured Clostridia bacterium | reverse complement strand
CAAAATTCCATGAACAATTCTTTGTTTAAAGATGCTTTTTTTTGCGTAATCTTCGTTAAGATGAATGGGATTGACGTCTTTGCTTATCTGAGCAAACAGGCGCACGTCGTCGTCAGTAAACGTTTTTGTAATACTGTCCTTTTGTCCTATTTCTATACGTGAATATTCCATAAATTTACTCCTTATTGTTTTGCTGACTGCATTTGCAATAAACACTTTTAATTTTTGTCAAAACGCATTTTCCTAAACTTTCATTTTTTAAAATAGAGACAAAAAGTTAAAAAAGATTGCAAAATATAATCAGTTGAGGTAAAATGTAGCAAATTAGTTTGAAATGGAGAAATGATGGCACAAAAACAAATAAAAGGAGTTAATTTCCCAAAAACAAAATTGGGGATAAGCCGTATGAACAAAATAAGTTCATCTGCCCGCACTCTGTTTTTCCAAAAAGGTTTTTTTGATACCGGCATAAACGAAATTTGTGATAACGCTAACATTGCTGTCGGTACATTTTATATTTATTTTGAAGATAAAACAGCTTTATACCGTTATATAATTGAAGTTTTATTAGCAGAAATAAATGAGACTATTAACAATGTTTTGCTAATTAAGGACTGCGTTGACAGGCGCACCCGTGAATCAGAAGGCATAAAACAATTTATCAGATACGTCTTAAAAAATCCTGATATTTTTGAAATAATATGGGGAGGTTTTGCCATAGACCCAAATGCCGTTACATACTACTACAATTTGTTTAGCGATACCTACACTAATGATTTAAAAAAATGTAAGCGGCAATTAATCGAAGGCGCAGACTGTTCTGATTTATCGTATATTCTTATGGGCTTGTCATGTTTTATGGCATTTAAAGCATTGTTTAAAAAAATGTCAGAGGAAGAAATTGACGATTATGTAGACAATAAAATAATGCCCATAATATCCAACGGCATGTTTAAACCTTTAGAAAGAAATTGCTAATTTAGATAATTTTTTGGGAGAGTGTTAAAACGGCAATATATCTCGTAGTCAATTGTTTTTGACAAATGCGCCATTTCTTTTACTTTGATATGTTCGCCTAAAATTTCCGCTTTGTCGCCTATTTTTGCCCATTGATTTTTATTAAGTTTTATAAAACAATGGTTCATGCAAATGTTTCCCACTATTTTAGCATAGCTTCC
>CALGIK010000205.1 GCA_937915515.1 uncultured Clostridia bacterium | reverse complement strand
AAGAAGGAAATTTTAAAATTAAATTAATATATCAAGGCGTTTTTGAGGATATACTTAATAATATCGGACAAATGCCGCTGCCGCCATATATTAAACAAAAATTAGAGGATAAAGAGCGTTACAACACTGTTTATTGTAAAACCGAAGGGAGTGCCGCTGCGCCTACTGCCGGCTTGCATTTTACGCCGCAATTGCTGCAACAGTTAAAAGACAAGGGAGTAATTATCACCGAGGTACTTCTTCATGTGGGTTTAGGTACATTCCGCCCCGTTAAGGTCGACGAAATAAACCTTCATCATATGCATAGTGAGTATTATTGTGTCAATAAAGAAACAGCAGCATTGATAAATACAGCAAAAGAGCAGGGGCGAAGGATAATTGCCGTAGGCACTACAAGCGTAAGGGTACTTGAAAGCGCATCGGACGAAAAAGGCGTTTTGCAGGCTAAAAGCGGATTTACCGACATTTTCATATATCCTCCGTACAAATTTAAGATTGTCAATGCATTGATAACAAACTTTCATTTGCCTAAAAGCACTTTACTTATGCTGGTTTCGGCATTTTGTACTCGCGAAAAAGTTTTAGAACTGTATAACAAAGCCGTTGAGGAAAGATACCGCTTTTTCAGCTTTGGCGATGCGATGCTGATAATTTAAAACTTGAATTATGATTTTACTGTAAAGAATAGGTTTATAAATGGACGCATTTAAATTTGAGTTAATTAAAGAAGATAAGCACACCGGCGCACGGTTGGGGAAATTTACCACACCGCACGGCGTTATCGAAACGCCGATTTTTATGCCTGTGGGTACAGCCGCAACGGTAAAATCTCTTTTGCCCCAAACGCTTAACGAGATAGGCACACAAATACTTTTGTCAAACACATATCACCTTTATCTTCGCCCCGGAAGCGATATTGTAAGGCAAGCGGGCGGATTGCACAAATTTATGCATTGGGATAAGCCTATTTTGACGGACAGCGGAGGCTTTCAGGTGTTTAGTCTTAGCGGAATGCGTAAAATTACCGACGAAGGCGTAACTTTTAGGTCTCATATAGACGGCAGCAAGCATCTTTTTACTCCCGAAAAAGTAATGGATATTCAGGGTGAACTGGGCAGTGATATTGTTATGGCATTTGACGAATGCAGTGAGTTTGGATATGACCATAAAAAAGCGCAAAATGCGATGTATCGCACGTTAAATTGGCTGGATAGGTGTTTTAATCACTTTTATCAAAACAACGATACGCAAAAACAAACGCTTTTTCCTATTATTCAAGGCAATTTTTATGAGGATTTGCGCATAGAAAGCGCAAAAAAAACCGCTTCGTATGCTAAAAACGGCATAGCGGTAGGGGGACTGTCGGTAGGAGAAGATAAAGAAATATTTATTAAAATGTTGGACGTTTTACAGCCCTATTATCCTGATTTTATGCCTCGTTATTTAATGGGAGTAGGTTCACCAGATTATATTATCGAAGGAGTAATGAGAGGCATTGATATGTTTGATTGCGTATTGCCTACACGCATAGCGCGTAACGGCACTGCGCTTACTTCTAAGGGTAAAGTAGTCGTGCGAAACAGTCAATATAAAGCTGATTTTACGCCTCTTGACGAGCAATGTGATTGTTACTGCTGCAAAAATTTTACTAAAGCGTATTTACGGCATTTAGTAAACAGCGGCGAAATTTTAGCTGCTCAGCTTTTAAGCATTCATAATGTGTACTTTCTTCTAAAACTTGCCGAAGATATAAGAAACGCTATAAAAAATGATTGTCTTTTAGAGTTTAAAAAGGAATTTTACGGGAATTATTACAAAATACGGTAGTTTAGTTGCTATTTTTCTTAAAAAAATATATAATTTTTTGGTAAAATAAGCAAAAGGAGTTTATTATGCTTAAATATTTATTAATGTTTGAAGAAACGGCGGCACCTCCGGACAACAGTATGACCTGGATAATGTTTGCTATTTTGGGTGTTTTGCTGGTTGTTATGCTTGTTACAAGCATGCTTCAACGCAAAAAGCAAAAGAAACAAGCTGATGAAATGACAAATAATCTTGTTTTAGGCTGTATTATTACGACAATAGGCGGTATTGTAGGTACTTTAGTCGAGATAGATGACGAAAACGGCTGCTATTATATCGAAACAGGTTCGTATAAAGACAAACACACTATTCAAATAGTCAAAAACGCTATTTTTTCGGTGCGGTCTCAGCGTGATTCGGAATCAGTAGAAGAAATTACAAACGAGATTAAATAATGTTTAATTAGCTTTAGTGCTAATTTTAACAAAAAAAAGAATATTTTAGCGCGCCTCCAAATAGTATATAACGTACTTTTGGAGGTGTTTGTTTATGAGCAACGCTAGCGTATATAAAAACGGTTCAGGTACAAACAGCAGTTTTAAAATTATCATAAAGGGAGCTTTATTAGCTTTTGTGATTTCTCTTGTGCTGGTATTGCTGTTTGCGCTTATAGTAAAATTGACTAATATCGGCACAGGCGCAATTGCCGTTGTAAATCAGATAATAAAAATTGTCAGCGTATTTATGGGAGTATTGTTTGCCGTTAAAGAGCGTTCAAAATGGTTTATCAACGGTATGTTTGGCGGGTTGCTTTATTCGATAATATCGTTTTTGGTGTTTTCGCTAATTATTTCAACCTTTAACTGGTCGGGATTTGGCATAGATTTGGGCGTATCCGCCGTTGTAGGTATTATTGCGGCTTTAATTGCGGCAGGTAAAAGATAAAAACAGAGTGTAAACGCTTGTATAAATTAACGTTTCATATTATAATTAAAGATGATAATTTTTGCGGAGGATGCAATATGAAACATATAAAAACTGTCGTTACACCTAAACTCAATAATTCAGCGCAAAATACGGGTTGCGGCGAGTGCCGTTCGAGCTGTCAATCGGCTTGCAAAACAAGCTGCACAGTAGGCAATCAGGTTTGTGAGCAAAAGACAGAGGTCTTAATCAAAACACATAAATAAAGACTTGCATACTTTTAAGCAGTCAAATGACTGCTTTTTTTGCAGTCAAAATAAATAAACGGAAGAAATTGAATGGTACACAGTTTTAAGAATAACGGATATTATTATCTTTACGATGTAGAAAGCGGCAATTTATTTAATGTTGACAAAGCTTGTTTTGACGTTTTTAACGGGGAAGAAAGTAATTATTCGCAAAAAGAAGTTGACGAAATAAAAGCGGAAATAAACGAGTTAACTCAAAACGGGCTTTTAAACGCAAAAAACGAAAATAATTTTTCGGGAGAAAAAAGCCTTACAATCAAAAGCGTATGTTTGCATATAAGCCACGATTGCAATTTGCGCTGTAAGTATTGTTTTGCGGACGAAGGCGCTTATCACGGAAAAAGGGAGAATATGCCTTTTAACGTAGCGCTTAAAGCTATAGATTTTTTAATAGAAAACAGCAAAAACTTAAAAAATCTCGAAGTGGATTTTTTTGGCGGCGAGCCTTTGATTAATTTTGACGTACTTAAAAAAACAGTGGAATACGCAAAGGAAAAAGCTGACTTAGCGGGTAAAAATATAAAATTTACCACTACTACCAACGGTATACTGCTGAGCAAAGAAGTATCCGATTATCTTAACCAAACAATGGATAACGTTGTTTTAAGCCTTGATGGACGTAAGAAAGTACACGATTATGCTCGTCCTACAGCAAACGGCAAAGGCAGTTTTGATATTATTTTGGATAAGTTTAAGTATTTTAGGTCAATCAGAGGTAACAACAGCTATTTTATAAGAGGTACTTTTACTCACGACAACACGGATTTTTGTGAGGACGTTTTATTTATGGCGGACAATTTTGACCAAGTTTCCGTTGAGCCTGTCGTATTGCCCGACAGCCATAAAATGGCTTTAAAAAATGAAGATTTGCCTGTTTTGTTTGAGCAATACGAAAAGCTTGCTAAAAAATATGTAGACCGCCGAAAAAATAAAGAAAGCTGGTTTAGTTTTTTTCATTATAACGTTGATTTGCTTAACGGGCCTTGTTTAAAAAAACGTGTTATGGGTTGCGGCGCAGGCTGTTCGTACATAGCTGTTACTCCCGACGGCAAAATATATCCATGCCATCAATTTGCAGGCGAAAAAGATTATTGTTTAGGCAACGTATTTAACGGTGTATTAGACAATAGATTAAGACAGCTATTTTCCAAATCAAATATGTTTACTAAGGATGCTTGCGCAAATTGCTGGGCAAGATACCATTGCAGCGGCGGTTGCAGCGCTAACGCTTTGCATTTTAACGGCGACATCGACAAGCCGTACGAATTAGCATGCCAATTAATCAAAAAGCGTTTGGAGTGCGCACTTTTTGTGTATGATAGGGAACATAATTTGCCACAAAATTAGATAATTTTTATTATATTATTGACTTATTATATAAATGAATATATAATGTTTTAGTTACTTAATATTAAGGAGGCTTAATTGATGAACAAAACCAAGTCCATCGTATTGTTAAGTATTTCGGTAGTTTTGATTATTTTTCTTGCCGTTTTTTGCTTTATGCCGGCAAAACTTGCTATTGGAAACTATGATTACTATTCTCCCGTAAATCAACTGGTACACAGTTTAGATTTAGCTAATGGCAATTATATCACCTTTGATATCGAAAACGCCGATACGGACAAGCTTGACGAGACTATTTCCGTTTTACAAAACAGAATGAAACTTATCGAAGAGCGTTTGGGAGTGCAAGGTATTTCTCAGGCAATATTGTCAACCACAAACAATACCTTGAGTGTGCAGATACCTGATGATGAAGAAATTGATATTGGCAGTATGTTTAACATATTGGGCAGTCAGGGCGACCTTGTTATCTCACTTAAGGAAGACGGCTCCGAGCCGTTTATACCTTATGATGACGAAGGCAACAAGTTATCCTGGGCTGACTGTATCGAAAAATGTATTGCTATTTATGACAATACCGCATCGAAAAATCCTTACGGAATCAGCTTGACTGTTAACGAATACGGTTTAAACGCTCTTAAAGAGGGTACAGCCGGAGTAAAAGAGGATAGCACTCTATACTTTATTATGGACGGCGAAGTTATCGGAAAGCCCAGTTTAAAAAGCCAAATAACCAACAAAACCAATCAAATAACGGGATATAATACCGTTGCTATGGCGCAAACATTGGCAATTAAGTTTATCAGCGGTATGTATCCTCTTGATATAACAAATACAATGGATTATCAAACTGTAAATCCGACACTTGGCGAAAACAGTTTGTTGGCATTAGGTATAGCTTTGCTTGCAGTCGTTGTTGTTTCTGTTGTTGTATTTATCGTTAAATACGGCTTAATGGGTGTAGCTTATGCTTTGTCATTAGGTCTTTTCCTTATCCTTTTGGTGCTCTCCTATGCATATTTGCCGCTCAATCAGTATTTCAGCTTATCGGCGGCTGTAGGAGTTCTGTTTGGTATTTGCGTCTTTATAGCTTACAATTTATTGTTTACTAAACTGCTTAAGCGTCAATATAATTCGAGCGATAAAAAAACATTTAGCACTGCTTTTGCGGAAGCATACTCGTACCTGTTAAAAATAGTGCTTGACAGCGGAGTTTGTCTGCTGCTGGCTGCAATTTTGTTTTGGATAATCTCAACGGGTATTGTCAGTACTTTTGCTATGGCGATAGTTTTTAGCACAATCTTGAGCATTGTTTGCGTACTGCTGTTTACAAGAGGTTACATCAAAAGCTTGCGTAAAATTACGCAGGATGACAAAAAATTTAAGCTTACGGCGGAGGTAAAATAATATGTACAATCTTACAAAAGTTTTTAAGATTACTTTCACGGTGCTTATCTGTCTGATACTTATAGGAGTTGTGTTTACTTTTGTTTTTGGCGCAAACACTTTTGCTACTTTGGGCAACGGTCAACAACTTATTTATTCCGTTGAGCATAAGGAAAACGAAGATTATTCCTCCGAAATCAGTGCCGCAAAAAAGTTTTTAAAGGAACAAAATGCCGGTATTATTACCGTACAAAAACGTTTTGATGCCAACGATAAGGTGAACGCTCTGCTTTTTACCTTTAAAACTGATAAAGATTTAGAGCAATCAGTTACAATAGGCGAAAAAGTTTGTATTGTTACTAAAATTAACAGCACTCCGGCAGTTAGGGTAGTTGTAAGAGCAGCAATAGCTTCCGGCGCTGTTTTGGCGGTATTGTTTGTTTATTTGGCAATAAGATTTTCTAAAAATAATTGGGTTGCCCATTCAGTCGGATTTTTGGTGACGGCTTTAGTAAATATTTTTGCTTCTTATTCAATCCTTCAGATTTTAGGACAATTTGGTTATCAATATGACAGTACAATTATGTCTGCTTGTATTTATTCTATAATGGCGACTGTTTTCCTGTTTATATTGTTTATTTCTTCAGCCAAAAACTATTCTGCAAGTAAAAATGTGAGTTTAGAACAAGCTGTCGAACCGGCTTTAAAACGTATTTTTTGCATGATGTCTTTTGTTTTTGGACTGATAGGTTTATTCTGTATCCTTCTTATGGCTATTTGCGGCAACGGTTTTGTTATCGTATTGCTGCCTGTTTTATCGGCAACCGTAGTTACCTTTGCTTCGGGCTTTTTTGTAGCGCCGTATTTGTTTAAGGCTTTGCTAAAAAATCAACCTATAAGGCAAAAAACAGAAAATCAATAAGGTTAATACTTAACAGCCTTCCGCCTAAAGGAAGGCTGTTTGTTAATATCTGCAAATATTGTTTTGCGTTAATGTTAAAAAAAATGAAGGAAAAATATTTTATTAAACAAGTTGAATATAATGACGATGACCTGCTTTTTTTGCAAGAAAAAGGCTTTGATTTAATAAGCGCAAAATTATTATTTTCGCGCGGGGTTAAACGCGACACTGCAGAAGAATATTTAAACGAAAAGTATATTAAGCATCATGACCCTTTTCTTTTTGAAAACATGAAAGACGCCGTTTCGGCTATTAGATTTTCCATTGATAATAAGCAATCCATTTTAATTTACGGCGACTATGATGCCGACGGCTTGACGGCAAGCGCTATCCTAAAATTGTATTTTGATCATATAGGTGCAAACAGTGAGGTATTGATA
>CALGIK010000204.1 GCA_937915515.1 uncultured Clostridia bacterium | reverse complement strand
AGGACGAAATTTTTATTTATATAAAAGATAGAGAAAAGGACAAAATAGATATCATCTTTGAAGATAAAAACATTATTGTAGTTGATAAACCTTCAAATATGGAGGTGGAAGGAAACGACAGCCTTAAAGAAAAGCTTGAGATTACCTACGCCGAAAAAACTTTTTTTGCCGTTCATAGACTTGACCGTAATACTTTAGGACTTGTTGTTTTTGCACTTAATCAGCAGGTTCAGGCTGAGCTTGAAAAGGCGTTTAAAGAAAAATATATTAATAAATTTTACCACACGATAGTTGTCGGCCGTCCCAAAACTCCCTCGGCAACGCTAAAAGCATTTTTGTTTAAGGATGCCAAAAAGAGTCTTGCAATAATTTCCCCCGTTGCAAAAACGGGATATCTTCCTATCGAAACACGCTATAAACTGCTCAAAACTAAGGGAGAATTATCACTTTTAGAAGTACAGCTTATAACAGGCCGTACGCATCAGATACGCGCACATTTAGCTTACGAGAAAATGCCTGTTTTAGGCGACGGCAAGTACGGCGTAAATGCTATAAACAAAAAATATAAGCAAAAATGGCAATTGTTGGCAAACGTGATGTTGCAGTTTAACTTTCCTAAAAACAGTCCATTAAATTACCTTAACAAGCAAACAATAAAGCTCGAAAAGGATTTATGGTCCTTTATTGGTTAATCAGCAGCACAAATTTGGTTTAAATACTTGCTAAATATGTATGTATAATATATAATTAACATTTGTAGAGGTTAATATAATGAAAAAGGCATTAAAAAGCATATCCTTGATTATTTTAGCAATTTTCATTGCTTTTTCTTTTGTCGGTTGCTACGGCGGCGGCTTTTTGAATGAAAACAAAATAAACAGATTGGCGAAAAACTCGGTCTGACCAAAAATCCCGACGGCACTTTTATAAATCCGACAGCAACTATTGTACTCTCTTATGCAAAAGAAAATACTACTTATGAAGTGTACCTGACATACGATTTATTGTTTGATAAAGCACCCATAACGGTCAACAATTTTATCGCTTTGGCTAAATCGGATTTTTACAAAGACAGTTTGCTTGATTATGTCGGCAGCACTTACAGTATTTTAGGCAGGTACAAGCTTAACGACAACAACAAGTACGAAATGCAAAAACAAAACTTTACAATAAAAGGCGAGTTTTTAGCTAACGGCTGGTCTGTTGACGGCAGTGAGGAAGGTACGGCAAACGCCTTGCATAATATGGGCGCACTGGGGATGTATCACGAAACCCAGACGGAAACGATAAACAATTTTGATAAAGCAAGCACTGCTTTTTATATGGTATGGACAGATTCCTTTGGATCAAGCGACAAATTCAGCAATAACAATTTTGCGGTATTTGCGCATATCAAAGTTAGCTTTGTTAAGATAATAACAGCTTCATTCGAAGAGTTTTACAGCCGTGAAGGAAATCGTCCGGGACTAGATAGTATGTTTGTCGATTATATCAGACAAGCGGAGACTATGACCCGTACCGATACCGAGGGCAACAGTTTAACAGCTACCCCGTCATCGCATATTAAGATAAACGAAATTATAATAGGCGGAGTAACAGGAGAGGCAGACACAACTTTACGTTTACGTAGTAAAGGGTAAAAAATTCGCATACAAACCCGCTGTTATATGCGGGTTTTTTTTGAGTTTAAGTTGTCTGCAAATGATTTATTATAAATTAAGTGTTTATAATAATTAAATTAAAAACTAACTACTTAAGCGTTATCAGTCGGAGGAAAAAATGAGTAAACCTTTGGTTGCTATTGTCGGCAAACCAAACGTGGGAAAGTCCACTTTTTTTAATAAGGTATGCGGAAAGCGTATTTCTATAGTTTCTGACGAACCGGGAGTGACCCGTGACAGACTTTATGGCGACGCTTCCTGGCAGGATAATGACTTTTGTCTGATAGATACAGGCGGTATTCAGTTAAAAAGCGACGACATATTGCAGCTTCACATAAAAAAGCAGGCGGAGATAGCCATGGAGCTGTCGGATGTCATTTTATTTTTTGTCGACGGCAAATACGGATTAACCGTCGAGGATATCGAAGTGGCGCAAATTTTGCGCAAAACCAACAAACCATTGTTTTTGGTTGTAAATAAGGTAGATAACTTTAATTCCTTTGATGCAAGCGAATTTTATCAGTTGGGTATGGATATTTATCCCGTTTCGAGCGAACATATGCAAGGCATAGGCGATTTGCTTGACGACGTCGTAGAGTGTTTTAAAAAATCCGATGATGTTGAAATCGAGCAAGCCGTTAAAATAGCCGTTGTAGGCAAACCCAACGCTGGTAAATCCTCGCTAATAAATAAGCTTTTAGGATATGAGCGGGCTATTGTTACGCCTATCCCGGGTACAACAAGAGATTCCTTAGATACCCCCTTGACAATTAACGATAAAAACTATATTATAATAGACACTGCAGGCATACGCCGCAAACGCAGTATTGAGGATGAAAGCTTAGAGCGTTACAGCGTTATGCGTTCCCTTGATGCAATAAGGCGCTCAGATGTCTGCTGGGTGGTTTTTGACGCAAACGAAGACTTAAGCGAGCAGGACGTTAAAATAGCGGGCTATGTGCATGAGCAGGGCAAACCTTCGGTAATTGTAATCAATAAGTGGGATTTAATCGAAAAAGACACCTATACGGTGGAAAAATTCAAGAAAAAAATCGCCTGCGATTTAGCTTTTATGGATTATGCAAAAAGCATAACGGTATCAGCGCTATCCGGTCTTAGAATCAATAAACTTATGGAATTTACCGATTATGTGTTTGAGAAGGCAAGTTTTAGAGCAACTACAGGCATCCTCAACGAAGTTATAGCCGATGCCGTTAGTTTAGTAGAGCCGCCGACAAAAAACGGTAAAAGATTAAAAATTAAATATGCTACCCAACCGACATCAAATCCGCCTACTTTTGTACTCTTTGTAAACGATGCCGATTTAATGCATTTTTCCTACCGCCGTTATCTCGAAAACACTTTGCGAAAGGCGTTTTCGCTTGACGGTACACCTATCAGATTATTTATCCGTAGTAGCGGAGAGGACGGTTAATATGTTAAGTGATTACATTTGGCAATTTATTGTAGTGGGTATTATAGGCTATTTTATCGGCAATATAAATTTTGCCGTAATTTTAAGCAACAGTGTAAAACATCAGGATATTCGCGCGCACGGCAGCAAAAATCCCGGCACTACAAATATGATGCGGGTTTTTGGACTTAAAATGGGCGTCATCACTTTGCTGTGCGATATGCTTAAAGGCGTAGTGCCGGTTTTTATCGTATTTTTTGTGTTTAAAGCAATAGGGGCGACTGCCGAAGTCTATCGTTTTGCCATGTATCTAACCGCTTTTTGCACTACGGTGGGTCATGTTTACCCTGTGTTTATGAAATTTAAAGGCGGAAAAGGCTTTGCGACCAGTATAGGAGTAATGCTTGTTATTCAGCCTATACCTACACTTATTATTCTTGCCGTCGGATGCGTTATTTTGCTTTTGTGCGACAGGATGTCGGTCTTTGCTTTATTTTACATAACAGCCGAACTTATTTTTCATATACTTGCTTATTTTGGCGTGTTTACAGAGGTGCTTAAGATTACTCACAGCGTGACGCTGCCTATGCTGATTATTGTTGCACTGTTTTGGTGCTTGGTTTTTTATGCGCACAGGTCAAACATCGTGCGGATAATTAAAGGAGTAGAAAATCCCTCCGGTTTGAGGAAAGCGCTGTTTAAAAACAAAAATAAGAATACTCAGCAATCTATCAACGACAGCGAGAAAACAATCGCCGCAACAGAATTAGAAAACGACAAGAAGAATTAAAAAATTTTTGATAATTACTTTTAAGCTGCATTATATTTATGCGGCTTTTTTTATGACTATTTTTATAAACAGCTTATATAAATATTTTAACGTTTATTGATATTGTTTAATTAAAAGTAGGCGGTAAAACGTTCTAAACTCGTTTACGGCGCATAATTTATAAGGAAAAAATATGCGGAGGTATTGACAATAAATGGAGAAAAAAGATAATTTTGATATTTATAATGATATAGCTACGCGTACAGGCGGAGATATATATATTGGCGTTGTCGGTCCTGTACGCACCGGTAAATCAACTTTTATAACTAAATTTATGGAAAGCGTGGTTTTGCCAAATCTTAAAAACAAAAACGTCAAGAAGCGCGCTATTGATGAGCTGCCGCAATCAGCCGACGGAAAAACAGTTATGACCACTCAGCCTAAGTTTGTGCCTAACGAAGCGGTAAAAATAACCTTTGGTTCAAATATGAACGCTTCTGTGCGTTTAATCGACTGTGTGGGATATATGGTAGACGGGGCGCTTGACAGCGGAGACGATAGCCCTCGAATGGTTACGACGCCTTGGTCCACCGAACCTATGCCTTTTGATAAAGCCGCCGAAACAGGCACGCAAAAGGTTGTTACCGAACACTCTACGGTTGCGGTAGTAGTGACCAATGACGGAACAATAACGGATATTCCCCGAAACAATTATGTAGCGGCGGAGGAGCGTGTCATAAGCGAACTAAAAAC
>CALGIK010000203.1 GCA_937915515.1 uncultured Clostridia bacterium | reverse complement strand
GTTAACCAAGCCGTCATTCACCAATATGCGCCGAAGCGTGTATGGCTGTCACTGCCTAAAATCATGCCGCCGCACTTAACCATCGCTTCGCGCGCATATTGGTGAATGACGGCTTGGTTAACGGGTACATAAATTCCGCCGTATTTCTTTGCGGCGCTAAGTCCAAAAATGTGGTCGTCTTCGTTGATTGTGCCGCCTACGGCGCACAAGCTGTTGTGGCAGTTTGTCAGAGCATAAGGAAGGGGGAATTCCGTCAATCCGCTTGCTCTGGCGGTCTGTATAATGCCGACATAAGTAATATCATGCGAAACAAGCGCATCAAATTTTAGGTTCAGCTTTTCTGCATCGCCGCTGACATTGTGAGCGTTAATAATTTGATACGCCATTGTGCCGTTACGAGACTTTTTTTTGTCGGGCATTCCGACAGCATCCGCGGACACCATTTTTTTGCCGTCTAATAGGTAAGCGCCCTGTTGCTGTAAAGTAATCATTTTCTACTCCTTTTTATTTTTTATATTTTACAATTTTTTTTATCTATCTCATACAAAAAAAGCGTGAGACTTAATATATCTGCGCTGCCGCCGCAACTGATGTTTTTTTCGATAAACCACTCATTTAATTTTAGCGCTTCTTTTACAGAATAATTTTCGTAAAGCTGCGCGCATTTATCCTGAGCTAATTTAAGAGTATCATAATCGCTGCGGTAAAGAATATTTATATCTTCTGTCTCTGATGCTATCTTAGCAAGCAAACGGCTGTGCGCTTGATTTTTATCATGAATTTTATATAGCTCGTCTAAAAGCGGAACGTATGTTTTTATTACCTCTTCGTATCCCTTTTCGGCTAAACCTCTTGCGCCTAAAACACCGTATTTGATAAACATTTGTTCGCCGTGAGTGGGAAACTTTTTTTGCGACGCTAAACCAAACTCCTTTTCGCACAAGCCGGCGCACATTGCTTTGATTGTTTGACTGATATTAAAAAGCGTTACTTCTTTTTGTTTAGCCAACAGATACCCGATTGCCAAGGAGCAAAGTCCCAAACAAAACAGTGCACCCTTATGTGTATTTATTCCCTTTGTTGCTTTTAACATAGCTTTTTCGGCTTCTATTCCTAAAGGGCGCGATACTAAAAGCAAATCGGTTTTGTCTGCATTAAAAAAGGCGCATTCTGCAAATTGTCCAAAATACTGTTTAAGTGCGGCAATTGCATAAATAAACGTCTCATAATTCATATCGCTATGACTGCCGCAGCTAAAAGGACATACCAAACCGTATTTAGGAGTAGTGGATAACTCTTGTGTCAACGCATTTGCGGCTATATCTGATATTTTGCTAAATATTTTATCTAAAATCATTTTTTGCTTATGTGAGTTTTAAATAATTGCTTTTTTCGCTCATAATAAACTCATAGGTGGACGGTGGAACAAAAAGCTTAGTATCCTCTGCTTTGCCGCTTTTTATAAGTCTGCGCACTTTGCTCGCCGATACAATTTCGCCGTACAAAACCAGCCGTTCTATTTCGATGAGTTCGACGCCGTAACTGACTAATATTTCTCTAAGTCTGATATTGTAATCGGCGGTTACTTTATCGGCTGGCTCGCTCCCCACAAAACGCTTGGTTACGTTAAGCGTTTTTGCTATATGGTTGCCGAAAATATCTGCGTCAAGCTGAGAGCAATTTGTATCGATAAGCTCTTTTTCCTTCAAAAAATAGGTAGGAAAAGTTGCATTGCTTACGATATACTTACCCCCTTTAATTACCGCAACATTGGTTAAGTCGGCTACTCCTTTTTGCACTAAACTGTATCTGTCGTCAAATTTTACCGCCGACTTATCTTCCTCCACAACAAATATATAGAGATAATCACATTTTTTAAGAGCGTGCTCGACCAAAAATCTGTGTCCTTTGGTAAAAGGATTGGCGTTTAAAACTACCGAACCGCAAATTCC
>CALGIK010000202.1 GCA_937915515.1 uncultured Clostridia bacterium | reverse complement strand
CACGACAGCTTTTAAACGGATTTGTACCGCTTCCCGACGGCGCGCGCATGGGAGTAGCGGGAGAAGTTGTATACGAAAAAGGCGAAACAGTCTGTATAAAAAACTTTAGCGCAGTAAATATACGCATACCGCATGCCGTGATTGATTGCAGCAAAAATGTTAAAAGGTTTTTTACTAATCCGCTTAAAAGTGTGCTTGTGATTTCGCCGCCTTCCTGCGGAAAAACTACGTTTTTGCGTGATATGGTTTATCAGCTAAATGACCAAAAGATAAATGCGCTTATTGTGGACGAAAGGGAGGAATTGACAGGTTTAAAAAACTGTCAAAGCGTATTTACCTTAAATGATTGCTGTGACATTATGACAAATTGTCAAAAAAATTATGCCTTCGAATGGGGCATTAGGGCGCTGTCGCCGCAACTGGTGGCATGCGATGAACTTTTTTTGCGGGATATGGCTTGTATACAGTTGTGCATATTAAGCGGAGTAAAAATTTTTGCTTCGGTTCACGCTCAAAATGTAGCCGACGCCGTAAACAAACTTAAACTTAATACATACAAGCACTTATTTGAGGTTTATGCGGTGTTGAGCGACAGACTTGGAGCGGGTACTGTAGAGGGCGTTTTTGACGGTGATTTTAAGAGGCTGTTATGATAAAAGTTATTATTTCTATCTCACTGATTGCCTTTTGTACATACGGCGGTATAAAGATTTCGCAAAGATACAAGAGGCGAGAAAAACTGTTTTTCGATTTTGTTAATTTTTGCAACGGTTTTAAGGCAAATCTTGACTTTTTCAAAAAAAAACTTGATGAATATGTAAATGAGTTTTGCGTAAGCGCAAGCGGAGATTTTATTGCTTTGGCAAATGCTGCGCTATACGGACAAGCGAATTGCATTAACGCCGTTATCACCGACAGTCAAAAGGAATATACCGATGCTTTTTTTGATATTTTGGGTAAAGGTGATGCGGTCAGCCAAAAAAATCAGATAATTTCTTATCAAAATTACTTTGAGCGGCAGTTGGAACAAGCAAAGGAACAGAACATAAAAAAGGGAACTATGTATGCTAAACTCGGTGCGCTTACGGGCATATTTTTAAGCGTGTTAGTCATATAGAGGCGTTATGGATATCGGCATTATCTTTAAAATAGCCGCAATCGGCATTTTGACAGCAATAATCAGTATACTTTTAAAAAAGTCTGATAAAGACGACATAGCGACACTTGTCACTATTGCGGGGCTTATTTTGGTACTTTTTATCGTTATTGATATGGTTGTTCAGCTGTTTAATATGATAAAAGATTTGTTTGAGTTAGGTTTGCCGTTATGGATTTATTAAAGGTTGTGGCAATAGGAGTCACTGCGACCATAGCTATAATTATTTTAAAACCCATAAAACCTGAGGTGTCGCTGCTGCTCGGCATCGGAGCGGCTATTTTGATATCTTTAATGGTAGCCGACGACCTTTTTGAAGTGATATACAGCTTTTATTCTATTGCGGAAGCGACAGCGATTGATAAAAGTATTTTCAACAACATCTTAAAAATTATCGGCATCGGTTATCTGACGGAATTTGCAAACAATATTTGCGTTGATTCGGACAGTAAAAGCGTAGGCGCCAAAATCGTTTTTGCCGGAAAAATCGCTATTATGGTGTTGGCTTTGCCAATTATAAAATCACTTGTAGGTATTATTGTGGAGATTTTGCCGTGAAAAAACGTTTTACATTAAGCTTATTTATATTCTTTTGCTTGGTTTATCTCTTTAGCTGGACAACCCCCGTTTTTGCTGAAGAAAACGTTTACGATAAGCTTAATGATACCGTCGAAAATCAGCTGAAAGCAATTGATTGGAAAGGATTGCAGGCTTTTTTGGAGGAATGCGGAAACGAAGAATATGATTTACTTAACGGCAGCGTTTTAGATAAAGTAAAACAGATTTTGAGCGGCGAATTAACAGCCGATGCTTCTACATTTTTGCAATTTGTGTTCTCGGCGTTGTTTTCCCGTTTAAAAAACCTTTTGCCGGTAATTATAGGAATAGCCGTTGTATGCATTTTTTCGGGACTTGTGGACAAGACAAAGTGTAATCTTTTAAACAACAGCACCAGCGGACTTATCAGTTTTTTTTGTTTTGCAACCGTTTTGATGCTGCTGCTTGCGGGAGTGTGGAATTTGCTGGAGACGGCAAAGAATACTATTTTTATGGTAAAAAGGCTGTCTAATTTAGCAATGCCTATTCTGCTCACCTTTATGGCTGCGACGGGCGCAACGACAAGCGCTAAGGTTTACAGCCCCGCAGTTGCTTTGTTGTCAGAAGGGGTGACGGAAATTGTTGCAAACGTGGTTATGCCTATGTTTATATTTTCGGTAGTGTTCAGCGTTATCAGCAACCTCTCGTCAGAAATAAAGCTCGAAAAATTATCCACATTTTTTAAAAACTTGAGCAGTTGGATTTTAGGAATCACCTTTACGGTATTTACAGGGTTTTTAGCTGTGCAGGGACTTACCGCTTCCACTATTGACGGAATAAGCATAAGGGCGGCTAAGTTTGCGACAAAAACATATATACCCATTTTGGGCGGTTATTTAGCCGACGGCTTTGACCTTATTTTAGCAAGCTGCGTCTTAATAAAAAACAGTTTAGGGGTTGTTGTACTCTTAATACTTTTGAGCGTCGTATTAGCACCTGTTTTTAGCATAGTGGTGTTTAATCTTGGACTGCAACTTATTTGCGCTTTGACCGAGCCTATTGCCGACCCCAAAATTATTAAATTTTTAACTGATATCGGCAAAAATCTGACTATATTGCTGGTAAGCGTTTTAGCTGTAACTTTTATGCTGTTTATTATGGTTATGCTCATTATCTTTTCGGCTAATTTGTTATAAAGAGGAGAAAAACTATGGATTTATCAGGATGGGTACTAAGTATTGCGGGTATGGTGGTACTCACAGTTATTGTAGACATTATAATCCCCGAAGGGCAAACGTATAAGGTCATAAAAGGTGTATTTGCCTTTGTCACAGTATTGGTCATTGCAGCGCCTTTACCCAAACTTTTAAATGCTGACTTTGATTTTTCACGCTTTTTTAACGGTGACGGTTATGTTGATTATGACCAAACATTATCCGACAGCATTTACGAAATGCGTTTAGAACAAACCCAAGAAAGAATAATACGGGAATTAAATTACAGAGGCGTAAAAAACGCTGTTTTAACAATAGAAAGTGTTAACGAAAACAGCTTTGTAAGCATTAAAAAAATAGACGTTAATTTAAGCAAAGCGGTAATAAATGCGGTGGACGGCAATATAATTAGTGTAGAAGAAATAGACAGCATTGTCGCCGTAACCGCCGGTATTTCCTGTGAGGTGGTATTTGTATATGGCGGATAATAAA
>CALGIK010000201.1 GCA_937915515.1 uncultured Clostridia bacterium | reverse complement strand
CTCTTCCGATCTCCTGTTTGATAAAGCAAGTAAAGAATATCATTTATATAAAACATTTTACATTTTTGCACGTCGTCATTAAAGGTAAGTTTTTTAGAAAGAGCGGGATTAAGGTCATAGGTGTTAAAATAAAAACCGTCTTTTTGTTTTGTTAAAAAACGATACGCACCCATGGGGCAATAATGCAAACAGGGCGAAAACTGGCTTTTTAGCCCTGCGCCGATAAGCGTGAGCTGTAAATTAATTTTCAGGTCGGCAGTTGTGTTTGCCGCTTTCACCGAAAAAAGGTGTTGTCCCTCCTTAATAAAAACCGTTTTATAAAAAGAGCAAAACTGAGCCGAAGTAGTGTCGATTTCGTAATCAGTTAATGGCAAGCCGTCAAGCAAAAGCGTTATTATTGCGTTACTGCCGCTTGTTTTTATGTAACAATTTAATTTTGAATAGCCTGCAGTCGCTTTATAAAAAGACAGTGAAGCAAAAGAGTTGACGCTGTTAATCATCGTATCCGCCAGATACAGGTAAAGTTCTCCCTGTTGGGCATTAATATCGTTTTTTATTTTTTCCGCCATTTCGTCGGCGGCTAAATCTAAGCGTAAAGGGTAGTTCATATTAAGTGTACTCCTTAAAGATTAGCTGCGGCCGTAAAACATACATTTTTTCGGTGTTGCCGGTTACCGTTAGCCTAAAGGTTTCACCCGTCAGGTTTATCGGGATTTTTTGGGCGGATGAGCTGCCCTTAACAAAAAAAACATAATCAATTTCGTCTACGGTCACCTTTAAAGCGACGTCAAAATGCGACGTTAAAATAATATGCATAAGCTTCTTTTTGACTGTAGGACTGTTTAGGTCTGTAATAGGACATATCCACCTTTTTGCAGTGTTTTGTCCGAATATTTTGCCTTCATCGCTAAACATCCCCACTGTGTTGGCGTGCGGTTGGTTAGCACCAAAACACATCATCAGATTAGAAAACCTGCCGCCTGTCACGCCTATTAAACTCGCCGCATCAAAACCTCTTAAGATGCTGACTGCACCGCTCGTTATATCAACCTCGATAACGGCGTTGTTTACGCAAATGTTTGCTTCGGCAGGGGTTATGATTTCATCGTTAAAATTAAGGTTGCATGTAAGATAATATTTTCCGTTTAGATAGGCTGCGTTTGCGTTATTATTTTGTGTACCTTTAAAATAACCGTCAAGACGTGATAATATTTTTTTTGCGCTGTTTCCGTCAAAGGAAAACAAGCCTTCGCCGCTCAAAAAAAGAATTTTATCGCCGCATACAACTATTGTATCGGGATATATTTTGCCGCCGGCGGTAAAAAGATGGTTAAGACTAAAATTTTGCTGAGCGCCGTATGCGGTATCACCGGAGGGAGACCAGC
>CALGIK010000200.1 GCA_937915515.1 uncultured Clostridia bacterium | reverse complement strand
TAAATCATAAAATGCCGGGGCAGGCAAGCGGGATTTTGCCGTCAAAATACACTATTTTATTGCGTCCTTTATTGTAACGGATTGTTAAATCTAATCCGACCAAACTTTCTACTTTCTTTTTTGCCAAAGACACATCCATAGTTTTTTTACGCATAACTTCACCCGTTAAATTATTGACTTAATACTATTTAATATACTGAGGATAAGACAAATAAAAAAACGCCCTCAGGCGTTTAATGATTATTTGGATTTTTTCTTTTTTGGTTTTTCGTCTAAATCGTCTTCGTCAAAATCGTCAAAGTCGTCGTCATAATCCTCGTCGTCGAAGTCTTCGATATCGTCTAAATCATCGTCATCAAGTTCAAAATCTTTATCGATGATATCGTCATTTTCCTCATCGCGAATGATTACGTCCTCTTCCTCAGCTTCCTCTTCTTCTTCCTGCAATTCCTCAAGAGGAATCTCAATTTTTTCCTCCTCAAACTCTTCTGGGTCGTCGTCAAGGAAATTGCGCCATTCCTCATCGCTGGCGTCGATTAAATCGGCATTTTCCTTTGCTGCGGCGCAAGTCTCACACATGTCATCGTCAAGATTGATATATGTGCGTTTACATACAGGACAGAGCTTGGTTAATCCCTCTTCCAACTCGATATCGTCTAAATCGTCATCGTCGAGAATTACGTTAGAACTTAACCCTAATTCCGCCTTGCATACGTCGCACATATCCTGCCGACTGTCCATATAGTTTAAATCGCATCTTGGGCATCTCACGTATTTGGTTTTTGTCATACATTACTCCGCTTCAAAATTGCTACCGTATTATATAAACAAAACAGCAATTTGTAAACTGTTTTAAACATCTTTCTTATAAATTTTGCAGTTTTTTTTTGAATATGCTAAAAACGCAACAATCCAAAACAAAAAAACAGAAAAAACTTTGATATATTGCCTTGTTTAGATAACTTATTAATTTTTCCATTAAAAAAAGGCAATAACAGCGTAAAGCCTTTTTGTCCTTTATTATCATTTTTGCTTAGGCATATTGCTTTTTTAATATATGCTTATATACCTTAAAATATTTTTTAAACTAAATCTGATGCCTTCAAAATATATGTGTTTAATGCTAAATCAGATTGATTAACATTAATTTCTATTATTCTGCCGCCTTTTAACTTTTTATCGCCGTAAGTGTTATAACCGCAGCTGATATTATTTGTAAGCAGTATACCTTGATACATTGACTGATAGAAGTTTTGGTGGTCATGACCCGAAAAGGTAGCTAAAGTACTGCCGCACGCCTTGATTTTAGAAAACATACCTGTGTTTTTGCAGCTGCCGTATATTTTTTCGTTAAAACCCTGTTGTCCCATATTTATGTTTTCCATCGCTAAAGAGCATTCGAATAAAGGAATATGAAAAAAGAGCAGGCTTGGCAAAATACTGCCGCCGTTATTATCCTTTAAGCCGTTTATATACCATTCGTACCATTCTACTGTTGAATAACTGATAGGCGCATATCTGCCTTCCTCTTTATCGGTACCAAATTCGTTGCTGTCTATTAAAATAATGCTGCTTTTAACTGAGCCTGTGCTGTCGGTAATATTAATTGCATAATTGCCTAAGGTATTATATTTGCCGTTGTCATTTAAGTTTGTCGGACCGTAATCGAATAAACTGTTGGGCGCAGCTTTATACATGCTTGCAAGCTTGGTTTTGTCCGCATATCCCGTACTGTCATGGTTGCCAAAACATACCGCCCATTTTACTCCGGTACTTTCCATAAAATTTATCCACTTACGGGTAGGTGCAATATTATCTACTGCAAAAGTAATGTCCCCGCTAATAATAACTAAGTCAGGTTTTGAAAAATCAATAAGTTTTTGAGCTAAGTCATATGTTTTTCGATCTAATTTGCCTGTTCCGCCAAAAAAATGCAAATCGCTAAGCTGCAAAATTTTAAAACTTCCGTCGGTGTCGGCATTTATAGTCGAATAATCGTGAATATTAAAGGCGTCTGAGGCGCTCCAGATATATTCGGGAATATCGGCTCTTATTTGAAAAACAAAAACCATAAAAAAAACATACAAAATCATACCTAAAGAAATAGTACCTAAAACCACCCATGCAAACCATCTTTTAAAGCCTATCGCATGATAATCGGCATTTTGTTTTGTTATCTTGTCCATAGCTAAAATTATACGATAATTCAGCGGTATTTGCAACAAATTTTTTTGTTTTTTGTGTTTTACTCAAACGATTAAAATCTTTTTTAATTTTTATTTTAAGTTAAACGTAATTTTAAATCAGCATTTTTCAATATAATAAAAGCGAGAGCAATTTTAAGCAACACATATATAAAAATGAGAACAGTATTTTTTAAATATGCTTGAAAAACAATATATGATATGTTAAGATATATAAGGAGGTAAACTTTATGAGCACAATGTTTTGGATTTGGCTGATTGTAGTTGTTGTCGCTTTGATTTTGGAACTTGCTACTATGGCGCTGACTTCCGTTTGGTTTGTGGGCGGCGGACTTGTCGCAATGCTTTTGAGCATTTTTGAGGGAGTTAAATGGTATTGGCAAACGCTGGCTTTTGTGATTGTTTCCGTTGCGCTTCTGCTGCTTATTCGCCCTCTGGCTCAAAAGTATTTCAACAAAAACAGCGAAGGACGCACCAATATGGAAAATTATATGGGGCAGAAAGTGCGTATGCTGACAACAGCAAATTTTGATACTTTAGGTACAGCCAAAATCAATGACGTGATTTGGACTATTAAGTCAAGTAACGGCGAAGAGCTTCAAACGGGAGAAATCGTCGAGATTATTGATATTTCGGGAAATAAGCTTATTGCAAAAAAATGCGGCGACAATAAAGAGACCGCTACAAAAAGAGATTAAAAAATAATTATTATAAGGAGAATTTTTATGGATCAACCAGGAGTAATTGTAGGTATTGTTTTAGGTGCATTGGCGATTATTTACTTTTTTAGCGGAATAAAAATTGTTAAACAATCTACAGCGGTCATTGTCGAAAGATTAGGTAAGTACCATAGGACATTAAATACAGGTATACACTACATATGGCCTATTATCGATAAGTGCAAATCACCCATTAGCTTAAAAGAGCAAGTTTTTGATTTTAAGCCGCAGCCTGTTATTACTAAAGACAACGTAACAATGCAGATTGATACGGTAGTTTTCAGTCAGATAACCGACCCTAAGCTATATACCTACGGGGTGGAACGCCCTCTTGCCGCAATAGAAAACTTAACGGCGACAACTTTGCGTAACATCGTCGGCGATTTAGAACTTGACGATACACTGACAAGCAGAGATACAGTAAACACCGAGATGCGCATTATACTTGACGAAGCGACAGACCCTTGGGGGATTAAAATAAACCGTGTAGAACTTAAGAATATTTTGCCTCCGCGTGATATTCAGGAAGCTATGGAAAAACAGATGCGTGCCGAGCGTGAACGCCGCGAGCAGATACTTAGAGCAGAAGGCGAAAAGAAGGCAAACATACTTGTAGCAGAAGGCGAAAAGGAAGCAAAAATTTTACGTGCGGAAGCGGCAAAAACCGCAAGGATACTGGAAGCCGATGCCGAAAAGGAAGCACTGATAGAGGAAGCTGAAGGTAAAGCCAAAGCTATTGAACTTATTAACAAAGCCAATCCCAATGCCGCTTATGTGACCCTGCAAGGTTTTGATGCCTTAAAGGTACTTGCAAACGGCAACAGCACAAAAATTATTGTGCCAAGCGAATTACAAAATGTAGCAGGTCTTTTGGCTGCACTTACCGAAACAATAAAAGAGCCGACGAAAAAATAATAATATCAGGAGCTTGCAGTGCAGGCTCCTTTTTTTCTTGTTGAGCATTTCGTATATTTTTTTTGTAGTACTCTTTAAAACAGATATACTTTAACAAATATGTTTATATAATAATTATCTGTAAGAGTGGCAAAAAATAATAAAATTTATATACTAAATATGTAACAAATTTTGGGAGGGAATATGAATAACTTTATTAAGTGGATGGACGGTTTGCCGTTGGTGCTCAAAATCATTTTTGCATTGCCGATTTTTGACATAATCTGGAACGTATACAGATTGGTAAAAAGCTGCAATAAAAACAATGTTTTGGGGATTGTGCTGGCAGTGGTGCTGATTATTATTCACGTTGCATTTGTATGGGTCGTGGATATAATTACAATCTGTACTAAAAACAAAGTATTGTGGATTGATTAAAAACAAAAAACCGTCC
>CALGIK010000199.1 GCA_937915515.1 uncultured Clostridia bacterium | reverse complement strand
GAAAGAAAAATATACCTTATGTTTCTCGCAATATATGTCGAAAAATGCGTAAGAAGCGTAATATACTTTACAATCAAATTTGTTTATGTTAAAATAGCTTTAGCAAAGTAGGATAAGTGCGTAAAGTGGCACGGGATGGGAAGTTGCCCGTGTACGAAAGAGATAATTTCTCTGCGGTACTTATCTGCGTCCGTTGCAAGGAATACTGCGTTTTTAGCGTAGCATTGTTTTAAGACGGACCTTTCGCGGTAAAAAATTATCGGGAGGTCTTTTTTGTATGTCAAAAAAAGCATATCTTATCACTTTGACGGCAGTGTTTGCCGCCGTGGGCATAGCACTCAACCTTTTGTCCTCAGCAATGCCGCGTATCGATACATTTGGGCGGATAAGCCTCGTTTATGCGTTTTGCTTTTTGGCGGGGGCGCTTATGGGACCTTGGTTAGGGTTTGGGGTAGCCGCTTTAGCGGATTTTCTGCCTGCTTTACTCTTCCCCGAAGGACCGTTAATGCCGCTTATCACTTTAAGCAATGGGGTAATGGCATTGATTTCGGGATTAATGTTTAAGCACCTTAAAACAAACAGCGTAACGGTTAAGCTTGTTTTTACGGCAATTTTGTCTTTTATCTTCTGCACGCTAGGTTTGACGGCGGCGGGCGAATCACTGCTTTATTCTATGGGTATGCAAGCCTATTATCCTACCACCACAATGCTGATTAACGCTGGACTTCCTTTGTTTTTAGCAAATGTAGTACGTAAAGCTGCCACTCAATGGTTTTGGCTGACGTTAAACGTTATTTTATCTGTAATTGTGCTAAAAAGTCCGTCGTTTGTACGCTTTTTCTCTTCAAAAATCAATAATAATAAAATAGCTTCATAGCCAAAAGGATAATTAACCAAAAAGGGTTGCTTTCTTTATCAGCAACCCTTCTTTATTTATTTAATCTTTGCGCTGCACCTTCCTTAATTATTTAATCTTTGCGCCGCACCTTCCGCAATAATTGCCGCTTGTCATATTGTGACAATTTGAACATTCCCTTAAAGCTGTCATCTCATTAAAACAATGCGGACAAATAGTATTTTCCGTTTCGTCGGAGTAACCGCAGCTTTTGCAATACATTTTGGGCAAGCCTGTATTTTTGACTTCTGCCGACGGTTGCGCACTTTCCGTTACCGTACTGTTTTGCGATTTAACAGGCGATACAGTGTTTATTGCCGTGTTGATTATTGTTGTCGGCTTTTCTGTTTGAATGTCCGCCGTAACCGTTGCAGCCGCCTGATTTTCTCTTTCGTTTTGTTTGCTATATCTAAGAACAAGCAGCAAAATAAAGAAAAAGAGCGTTACGCCCACTTTGGGAAAAACAGCGTATTTAGATATATTTTCAAAAATAATTTGCAGACTGATGTCAGTGAGTAACCAATTAAGCCAACTAAGATATAATGCAAGAGTTATTAATAAGTTAGAAACAGTAAAGGCTATAAAAACAGCTTTCTTTAACTTAGGCTTAGCAGACAGCAAAAGCAATGCTATGACCGTATCAAGTAACATGAAAATAACTGAAACTACAAACCATACATAAATACCTGCAGGTATATTTAAAAAAAACATATTAATTTCTTTCGCAAATACTTTATACAATGCTTGTGATGCGGCAAAAAGCATAAAAAGGCACATTAATAGCGTAAAGTATTTGCTTTTTGCTTTAACGGCGAGAGGTATTGCCAACAAAAACAGCAAGCACCATCCGATAAACAAAGCCGAATTTAAGGGTGTAAGACCAAAGATAAAGTTTAACATAATTTTACTCCGCTTCTATTATACACTAAGGAAATACATAAAACAATTCTTTTTATAAAAAAACCGTCTGATGCTTTTAACGACAGACGGTATATTTAGTAGCTTATTAAGCTTTAAAGCAAAACGCAGTTATTCTGCGCCTTGTTTAAGCAGTTCGAGCTGTTCACGCTTTTTAAAGCTCCTTTTATATTTGTTTGAAGCAATAGGCAAAAATATTAACAAAGTCAGTATTTCCGCCGTTGGGAAACAATAAAAGATTCCTTTAAATCCCCATAAAAAGTTAAACAAAAATGCAAAAGGAATAACAAATACTAATTGCCGTAGTAGCGACATACTCATCGAATAAAATCCTGCATTGAGCGACTGCAATAAGGTGATTGTCATTATACTAAAAGCCGCCGGCAAAAACGATATGCTTAATATTTTAAAGGTCATCACGGTATCCGCCTTTGCGCCTGCGTTCAAGCTGAAAATTGTTGCAATTTGTTGGGGAAATACCTGAAAAAGCAACAATCCAAACAGCATAAAACACAAAGTGGTAATAAGAGAAAGCTTAAAACACCTGTTGTATCGCTGTCGTAAATTTGCGCCGTAATTGTAGCTTAAAATGGGCATAGTGCCTTGCGTCAATCCAAACACAGGCATAAATACAAATGCCTGACAGGTAAAAAATACCGATAAAACAGTAATTCCGTTGTCATATTGTTTTAAGATACTATTGAGTATTATCATTGTAAAGCTGCCCACAGCGTTAAGGATAAAAGTCGGCAATCCGATGTTGAGTATTGCCCATACGTTTTTAAAGCTGAATTTTAATCCCTTGGGGAAGATACTCACGTCTTGCTTTTTGATTAAAAATGCCATAAGCACATAAGCGCACGAAACAGCCTGACCGATAATGGTGGCAATTACTGCACCTTTCATACCCATTCCCAAACCTTTGATTCCTAAAAATTCATCAAAAATAAAAAAGGGATCAAGTATAATGTTTGTCACGCACCCTAAAATTTGGCTTACCATAGGCACACGCATATTTCCGGTAGCTTGCAGCACTTTTGCACCAACTATGCTCACAATCGAAAAAATTGAAAAAGCCATATAAAGGGATATATAATCTCTTTCATATGCGATTATCACCTCGTTTGATGTAAACAGTTTAACAAAAGGAATAGGCACAAAAAAGGATAATATTAAAAATACCAATCCTGCCGCTACCGATAAAATCAAAGAGGTTTTTGCTATTTGATTAGCTTTATTTCTGTTGCCAAAGCCTAACTGTCTTGCTACAAAGGCGTTTGCGCCTACACCTATACCTATTGCGGTTGATATGACAATCATAATTAAGGGGCGTCCGATACCTATAGCGTCAATAGCCTCTTGTCCCATCTTAGATACGTATAAGGTGTCAATGATATTGTACAACGATTCGATAAACATCGAAACAATGGCAGGCAATGCCATATTAAAAAGCAATTTGCCCACAGGCATGGTTTTGAGTTTATCTGAGGTTAAAGATTGTGTTTCTTCTTTGTTGGTATTAAATTTTTCTGTTTCTTTTTCCATAATTTTCAAACGTTATGACATTATACAGTAATATAATTCTTTTTACAACTGTTTTGGTATATTGTTTTTACAAATAATCAGTTCAATTTCATAGTAAATTACTGTGATTTACTTGACACAGCTTTTTATGAGTGTTAATATACTAAAAAAGAAAGCAATAGTAAAAAAGGACAAAATTATGGGCAAAACTATATCAATTTTTAATTGTTGTCGTAAATAAAACGCGTTTTTGTAAACAATCATAAACGCGTACTTAGTAATTAGTTTTATATTAAAAACTAATTTTTTTTTATAAAAAGGAGAAAAACATGTATCAACAGATTTTACAAACGATAGGTAATACGCCCCTTGTACGCATCAACAAAATAGTTCAAAAAAAAGGCGTGGAAGTTTATGCTAAAATAGAAGGTTTTAATCCTTCGGGCAGTATCAAAGACCGTATAGCTTTAAAAATGATAGAGCAGGCGACAAACAATGGCGAATTGACTAAAGGCAGAACCATTATAGAAGCCACAAGCGGCAATACAGGCATATCTTTAGCTATGATAGGCGTGCTAAAGGGTTTTAAGGTCGAAATTGTTATGAGCGAAGCTGTCAGTATCGAAAGGCGTATGATGATAGAAGCTTACGGAGCGACCGTAACGCTGACACCGTCTCAGTTAGGTACAGACGGAGCAATTAAATATGTACAAGAGGTAACAACAGCATATCCAGAAAAATATTTTTGCACAAACCAATTTTCCAACAAATACAACAAATTGGCGCATTATAAAACGACGTCGGAGGAAATTTGGCAGCAAACCAACGGCGCAATAACTCATTTTGTCAGCGCCGTAGGCACAAGCGGAACTTTAATGGGCGTAGGTTTAGGATTAAAGGAAAACAATCCTCATATAAAAATTGTCGAGGCTCAACCGACAAAAGGGCATTATATTCAAGGGTTAAAAAATATGGAGGAAGCCATAGTGCCTTCGCTTTATAACCCCGATTTAATTGACCTTCATATAATGATTGATACTGAAGACGCTTTTATGATGACACGTCAGATAGTAAAAGAAGAAGGTATTTTTGTTGGTATGAGCAGCGGCGCGGCAATGCTGGCGGCAAAAAAACTCACAGAGCAAATTGACGAAGGCGTGGTTGTGGTCATATTTCCCGACAGGGGCGAAAAATATCTCAGTACAGGGCTTTTTAAGACAGACAAAACAAATACTTAGTTGACTGAGTTTAGTTGGTTATGCTAAAATAATTGATATGGAAGAAATTTATCAACAATTAAAAACAGCTTTAAACAAAAACAATATGGCTTTTTATTATGCGGCTACAAGAGAAGAAGTTGTGCCGATAGTAAAAAGCCTATTAAAAAAAGGCGAAGTAATAGGCATGGGCGGCAGTCGTACAATTGAGGAGTGCGGCGTTTTAGCTCTTGCTAAAAACGGCGATTACAATTTTTTGGACAGACGTACTTGCGTTGAAGACAACGCTAAGCAAGAATTATGCCATCGTATGCTTA
>CALGIK010000198.1 GCA_937915515.1 uncultured Clostridia bacterium | reverse complement strand
TTTCCCAATCGCCGAATGTATGTTCCACCATAGGAATAGTTGTTATTTCAGATTTTTCGTTGCAACCGTCACGCAAACAATGCTTAGACTTGCTTCCCTCCGCACTACAGGTAGCTGGAGTATCTATAGTAAATTCGCTTGCAAAATCGTGACCTAATGCGTCAATATCCCGCTCTACAAAATGATTGCAACCGTCAGCTGTGCAAGTTTGTTTTTCCTTGCCTTTTTCGGTACAGGTTGGTGCTGTCACCGTTTCCCAATCTCCGTATGTATGTTCAAGCTTGGCAATTGATGTTATCTCGCTTTTTGCAGTGCAACCGTCACGCAAACAATGCTTAGACTTGCTTCCCTCCGCATTGCAGCTTGTGGGAGTGTCAACTGTAAATTCGCTTGCAAAATCGTGACCTAATGCGGCGATTGCCCGTTTTTCGGTATGAGTATTATCCTTTTTACAATATCTTGTTTCCTCGCCAGGATTGTCACACGTCGGTGCCGTTGTAACCGTCCATTCGCCAAACTCATGCTTATGCTCTTTAACACAAGCGGTAATACCCATTGCGCAAATCATAACGATTGCAAACAATATCAGCATCGAATAAATCTTTTTTTTCATAAATTCTCCTCATTTTGATTGACATTAATGTCATTGACTTTGTATAATGATATTAACAATTTCATTGACATTATCAATATGGTATATAATATTACGTAATTTTAAAAAAGTCAACATATTTTTTTATGTTCAAGAGGAGTGTTTTATGAAGGAAAAAATGACAAAACGCAAACAGCAGGCTATTGAAACAAGAAAAAGACTGTACGATACGGCAAAAGACCTTTTTTCAAAAAACGGTTATGACGCTGTAAGCATTGATGACATAGTGCAAAAAGCCGGTGTGGCTAGAGGCTCGTTTTATGTTTACTTCCTTTCGAAGGAAGATTTATCCGTCTATTTGATGATGGATGAGATTACCTTATATCAAAGCCAGATAGCAAATTCGTGGGCAGCTCTCGACAAAAACCTGCCGGCGATAGACCTGATTGTTGAAATTGCTTGCGCCATATGTGCAATGGTAAAAGGTTGGGGTGTAGAAACCATGCGGACAGTTTATAAAATCTTTATCGAGCGTGCAGCAACAACCGGCATTTCGCATAAAACCACATTTGAAATGCCTCAACTCTTTACAGCTTTATATGATCTTGGTGTTTCACGAAACGAATTTAAACCAGCCGACACCGCAGCAATAGCAGAGAACATTCAAACAATTTTGGTTGGTTTAACTTATCAGTGGTGTCTGTATCACCCTAATTACGATTTTTTAGGCAGAGCTAAGGTGCTTGTTACCGAATACCTGAAGGGATATAAAATGTAAAACTTCTTAAACAAAAACGGCAAGGTTTTGCTTTAACCTTGCCGCCGTTTTTTTAATAAAAAATAATGTGGTCATATTGCACAAACAAATTCTATCTACTCACGCTTTTTTTTGTTGCTGCATACGCTATAATACATAAATAATACGCCAGATATTTTTAAGCACTAAAGTAAAAACAATACAGTACCGACATCAATAGAAAACAGCTATTGATATAAAAATTTGATTTCACATAAATGAGAGCGTTTGATAATCAAATATTTTAACTTTTTACTCTGTTTAAATTTAAAGGAGCCGCCTATTGGTCAGCTCCTTCTTTTTTGTGTTTATACTATTGTTTAAATTTATTTGCGATTTTTATATTTTTGTTAATGAATTTGCTTGTTTTTTATCAGAACGTTTAATAAGAGCGTTTTCAATTGATTTTTGAATTTCAACAAAAGGCACTATCGCTATACCGCAGCCTATGGCAATTGCCCATTCTAAAAAATTTAGAGGCGCAGTGCCAAACACGCCGTTTAGACCGGGTATCATGATGACAGGGACAATAAGAGCAAACCCCACTAAAAAGGAAAGGTTAAGCCATTTGTTGTTAAATACTCTCTTGTTGAGTATGCCGTGGTCTTGAGATTTTAAGTTGTAGCTATGGAAAAGCTGGATTGTGCAAAGGCTTACAAAAGCCATAGACACCGCCACACTGTGATTTATGCGGTCGGGTAAAACATAAGCGCCTAAGCAAAACGCCAACATAACAAGCGCCGTTTGCATAATGCCCTGTATCAATATATCTTTTCCTGTTTTACCGTAAAAAAGGCTGCTTTTGGCGTTGCGGGGCGGGTTATCCATAACGTCCGACTCGGCACGTTCCATACCCAAACTTAATGCAGGCAAGCTGTCTGTGACAAGGTTTACCCAAAGGATAAGCACGGGTGTCAAAAATTCTGTCTGTAAAAACAGAGTAGCAATAAACAGACACAGCACTTCGGCTATGTTTGCCGAAAGCAAAAACTGCACTGCTTTTTTTATGTTGGCAAATATCTTGCGCCCTTCCTCGACGGCATTGACGATAGTTGCAAAATTGTCATCGGTAAGTATCATGTCGGCGGCGCCCTTACTCACTTCCGTGCCCGTTATGCCCATGCCTACACCTATATCGGCTTGTTTTATGCTGGGCGCATCGTTTACTCCGTCGCCCGTCATGGCTACTACATTGCCCAAGCTTTGATATGCTTTTACTATCCTGACTTTGTCTTCGGGGCTCACTCTCGCAAAAACGCTGTATTGTTTTATGACGGAAACTAATTTTTCCTGCGACATCTTTTGTATCTCAATGCCGGTAATAATTTTGTCGTCTTTACGCAAAATGCCAATTTCCTGCGCAATGGCAGCTGCGGTATCGGCGTGGTCGCCCGTTATCATAAGAGGTCGAAGTCCTGCCCTAAAGCATACTCTCACTGCATCCTTTACTTCGGGACGAGGCGGATCCATCATACCCACAAGCCCTACAAAAACCATTTTGTTTTCGGGGTCGTCAATACTATCTATGTTTATCGCTATACCTAAAATTCGGAGCGCTCTGCGAGCTAATTTATGATTGATTTCAAGAATTTTTTCTTTATCTTCTTTTGTAATTGTCCGCACCTGTCCGTTTTCCATAATAAACGCACAGCGATTTATCATTATGTCCAAGGCGCCCTTTATATAGGCTATTTTTTGATTGCCGTTATAGTTTATTGTCGTCATAAGTTTGCGCACGCTGTCGAAGGGAATTTCACCTACACGCTTCCACTCTTGGCGGATATTTTCGGGTTTCATATTAAGCGAAGCGGCAAAATTGGTAAGCGCTGTCTCCGTTGGGTCGCCGATATATCTTCTGTCAGAATATACGCTGTCGTTACATAAAACCATCGTCCTTAACAATAAATCTCTGTCACTGCGGCTGTTTTCGTTTATTGTAAAAATTTCCTTAACCGTCATTTTGTTTAAAGTCAAGGTGCCTGTTTTGTCGCTGCAGATTATTTCGCAACAGCCCAAAGTTTCGACAGCGGGCAAGTTTTTTACGATAGCGTTGCGTTTACTCATGCGTGTGACGCCAACTGCAAGCACTATTGTTACGACGGCAGGTAAACCTTCGGGAATTGCCGCTACGGCAATAGCGACCGCTGTCATAAAGGCATCCATAATAGGCATAGAGCTGAATACTGCGGCTAAAAAGATTATGGCTGCAATACCCAAAACGATAAAGCTTAATACCTTAGCAGTTTTTCCCAATTGCTTTTGCAAAGGCGTAGTTGTAGAGGTTTTTTGCGTAAGCATTTCGGCAATTTTACCGACTTGAGTGCTCATTCCTGTTGCTGTTACAACGCCGCTTCCCCGGCCGTAGGAGACGCTTCCGCCCGAAAAAGCCATGTTTTTTCGATCGCCTAGGGGCGTTATAGAATCAAGCACAATGTCAAAATCCTTCTCGACAGGTACTGATTCGCCTGTTAATGCCGATTCGTCAATTTTAAGGAGAGCAGTAGAAATCAGCCTTAAATCGGCAGGCACAATATCACCCGCTTCCAAAAAAACAATATCGCCGACAACCAATTCCTCAGTATTTATGCTTTTTTCCACGCCGTCACGCAAAACTCTGCAATAGGGCTTATTTATGTTTTTTAACGCAGCCAAAGCGTTTTCGGCTTTGTTTTGCTGTATAACTCCTATGATTGCGTTTATTATCACAATCAAAAGAATAATTGCGCTGTCTATTAATTCGCCGTAACTACCTTGAACAATAGAGATAACAGCGGATACTGTAGCGGCAACAAGCAGTACAATAATCATGATATCTGTAAACTGCTCAAAAAATTTTACTATTATACTCTTGCGCTTAGCTTGTACTAAGGAATTTGGTCCGCTACTTAGCAGTCTATCAGCCGCCTCTTGTGTCGTTAAACCGTTTACCGAACTTTTTGTTTCGTCAAACGCCTGCTGTTTAGAAATACTGTAATAGTTCATTAATTTTCCTCCGAAAATAATAAAAAAAGACTTTTAAAAAGTGAATGTCACTTTTTCAAAAGTCTTGTCAAACCTGATTAGGTTAAGCGCCGCCAGAAGTCACCTTCGGGTTGTTGGCGTGCTGCTTTAAAACTACTCCCTTTTGAAAGGATTGACGTTATTATACACAATATGTTTATTTCTTGTCAAGGAAAACATTACATTTGCTTTTGTTTTAACCTGTATATTTTTAGCTTTAAAAAAGCATATACTATCTTTATGAGAATCGTTTTTACCGGTGGGGGTACGGCAGGACATGTCATGCCTAATATTGCGCTTATCAACAGTCTTAAATCAGACGACACCGTATATTATTTCGGCGGCGACGGTATGGAAAAGCGGCTGATAGCCGAAAAAACAACAAACGTTAATTATGTAGAGATACAAGCAGCAAAATTTAAACGTTGTTTTTCGCTGTCAAATTTTTTATTGCCCATTAAGCTTATGGCAAGTATTTCTCAATGCAAAAAGGAACTTAACAGAATACATCCTGATGTCATTTTTTCGAAGGGCGGTTATGTCAGTCTGCCTGTGGCAATTGCGGGAAATTGTCTAAAAATCCCTACCATTATACATGAAAGTGATGTAAGCGTAGGTTTAGCCAACAAGTTGTGCGCTAAAGATTCTTATGCTTTTTTGACCTCTTTCGAATGCAGCGAAATCAAAAAAGCTGTGCGTGTAGGTTGTCCTTTACGGCAAGAAATTTATTCCGCCGATAAAGTACGCGGGTTACAAACGATGGGATTTGACGGGAACAAACCTGTTTTGCTATTTTTAGGCGGAAGTCAAGGTGCTATGCAGTTAAACAGTTTAGCAGAGGAAGTTTATCCTCGTCTAAAACGTAAATTTGATATTTTTGTCGTGAGCGGCAAAAATAAAGAAGTAACAACTGCCGTCGGCTTTCACTCCGCTCAATTTTTAGATAACATTTACGATGTTATAAAAGCGAGTTGTTTTTGCGTCACACGAGGGGGTGCAAACACGCTGTGTGAGCTTGTTGCCCTTAATGTCCCCTTTTTGTCCATTCCGCTGACAGAGGGCACGCGCGGAGAACAAGTCTTAAATGCACAATATTTTGCAAAAAAAAGGTGTGGAGCTATACTTACAGGGAAGTTCAGCGCCGAACAGCTTGCAAACAAAATAATACAGCTTTATGCTAAAGTTCCGCTGTTTAAGCAGGGACAAAAAGCCGTTAAGATTGACGGAACGCTTGATATACTAAGAATCATCTATTCGGCTGCCGGCTCCAATAAGTATTAGTATTAAAGATAACCTCATTATATTTTATTATATAATTTCGGGTAAATGACTGCCGCACTGATATTTTTACTTTTATCTATATGTGCCGCCTGCTTATCAATTACATAACGTGTAACCACAAAGTCTACGTAGCTTTGCGGTATCTCGTCATTTAAAAGCTTTTGATAAATCTGTTTAAGGTCATACTTTTTTGCTTTCATATTAATCCTCTCTTATTATTGTGTCTTCATTATACAACATTATACTTGACAACTATCTGGCAAGTATTTTAAAATAATTTCAGAAATTTCCAACTATTAATTATTATTGACAATAATAACCAATTTTTTCATTGTGAGGAGTTTTATCAATGCAAAACAGTATTTTGGTAGGTATTTTAATTACTCTTTTATCAAAAAAGAAAGTAGGTTTATATGAGCTTTCGTTAAAATACGAAATAAGCCGCCGCACTGTAATCAGATATATCGATGCGTTAAGCGAAGGCGGCGTGCCCATTGTTAGTTTTAGAGGGCGCAACGGCGGATACGGTATTTTAGACAGTTTTAAATTGTCTTCGATGTACTTTACCCCTGCCGAATACGACAGATTAATTGCTTCTATCGAGGCTATGCCCGTTGACGAAATAGGAGTTTCGGTTTTAGATAAGCTTAACGGACTCAAAAAAAACGAAAGCACTTTTTCGTCCTCGGCAAATAATATCGTAGTAGATACAAGTTTTTCGGCTGCTTTCGAAAATAAATTTAATGCGCTCAACAAAGCTATGAAAAACAGCCAATTAACGCAAATTACCTATCACGATAAGTTTGGCTTAATGTCGATAAGAGATATAGAGCCGCTTAATTTTGTATATAAGGATAACATTTGGTACGTTTACGCTTATTGCCGTACGCGTGAGGATTTTAGATTTTTTAAAATTAATCGTATATCGGGAATAAAGCTTTTTGATGAGAATTATGAAAAACGAGATTATTGTCTTAACACAAAGGCGCTTAACGAGTTTTTAAACGAAAGAGAACATATTGATCTAACAATAAGTTTAGATGCCGACATTTTAGCAGAAGTGCAGGAATGGTTAGGCGAAGACTGTTTAATAAAAAAAGGTGCCGGTTTTATGGCTTTTGCGCGAGTGCCCTACGATGATTTTTTAATTAACAAGCTTTTAACTTTCGGAGATAAAATTAGAGTTATTAAGCCCACAAAGCTGATAGCCGATTTTACAAAAAAATTGAATAGTCTTATTAAATATTATAATACGCTTTAAATTTGTAACAATTAAATAAAAAATACTGCATACACAAGAAAAATACTTGCGAAAATTCAAAAAATTGCGCTAAGCGTAACTTAAAAGGTAAAAACCTACGAAAATCTTATTACGTTTTTAAATATTTGCTTAATAACCTTACGGCTCTCTGCATCATGACTGTCGGAACGGGTAGCAAGAAAAACCACGCCTTTATTTGTATCAAATTCTATCATATTTAAAGCGTCGTATTTAAAAGAATGATGAAAAGGTACCAATCCAACAAAGTACAGGTTTTTAAGCATTGGACGCTCTTCTTCTAAATCAACCATAATTACTATGCTTCTTTTTTTGTCGTTAAAAAACAGCGGATTGTCATATCCTCTGACCGTATTGCTCAAAGAAATTATAAGATTTTCGTCATCGTCACAATATAAAAAACCGCCGATTTTAAGACTGTTTTCCAAAAACTCATAATTGCAACCCGTTGCACAGGCTACTTCTGAAGCTTTTTCTTTTAAATCATGTTTATCGTATGTCGTAAAATAAACGTCAAAATTTTTATTATTTTTGTTTACATAAAAACCGTTAGAAAGTACAAATCCGCAAGAAATAAGGTTATCACGCAAAATGTCTCTTATATTATCCTTGTTGTTAATTTGTAAGCCCAGACAATTATGCGAATTAAAATAGTATATGCTGTATTTAATAAACAGCGTCGCTAAATAAAAAAATACAAGAGCAGCTAAGCTGAAAGCTATCAATAAATCGTAACTGCCTAAAAAACCAAAAAAAACACCTATACCAAGGCATAAAATGCCTACAAAAATACTTGCATAACCATTAATTTTTTTCATACACCAAAATAGTATAACAAAATAGGCGGATATTGTCAATTATTGATAAATGTTCATTTTAACAAACTTTGATATTAAATATATTTGTTAAGATAATAATGTATGAGCATATGCAGATATGCACATATATTAGTATAAACCGCTTAAAGAGTGATTTCTTGTATTTCGCAAAAAAATTGCGGCATTATTTTTCCGTTTTTGTCAAAAAGCACACCATCCTCCTCTAATAATTGGCGCTGCTTATTTATTCCGCCAAAAGCAAAGGCTTGCGAAAGACTGCCGTCGGCAAAAACCACTCTGTAACAAGGTATTTGGTCGGGATGAGGATTAGCGTGCAGTGCAAAGCCGACTTGACGTGCCATATTTTTAAAGCCGGTGGCTTGTGCAATCATACCGTAAGTAGTTACCTTCCCCTTTGGTATTTTTTGAACCACAGCATACACTAATTTATAAAAATTTATATCAAAACTGTTCATATGTGCATTTTAGCAAATTACGTATTATTAAGCAATAGCTTCTATAAAATTAAAATTTTTTTACCGGAATTTTGACAAAAAAATGTCAAGAAATTATTTGTAAACACTTGATTATTTGATAAAAAAAGATATAATAATGCTATCTTAAAAAATGCCTATTGGCAACAAGGAGTTTATGATAATTCGTAACATTACGGAAAACGATCGACAAGCTTTTTACGAACTCGAAAAACAATTTTACTGTAGCGGCGCTACACATCGACCATATAATGCCGCCATCACCGAAAAAACCTTTAACTATCTGCTGTGTAAACACGAAAACCTTTGGGGTTATCTAATGGAAGATATAAACACAGGCGAAGACGTAGGATATGCGCTTTTAACAAGTTATTGGTGTAACGAGGATGGCGGCGTTGTTTTAATTATTGATGAATTTTTTATTGCAGAAGACCAACGCGGAAAAGGTTACGGCACGTTATTTTTAGAGTTTGTCGAAAATGAATTTAAGGATAAAGCGGTATCCATCACTTTGGAAGTGGTAACTACAAACTTAAACGCTAAAAATTTGTACAAAAAGAAGGGATATTTCCCCGACGGTTTTGAAGTTTTGACTAAAAAACTTTGATTTAAAAATTTTACATGTAAAAGCCTAATCAAAGAAAATCGATAACACTTAAATACATAAAAACTAAAAAAGCAATAAAAAAGCTGCCCACGGCAGCTCGATTTATATATTATCTTAAAGCGGCGGCTTTTGCCAAAACATCTTTCATAATCTGTTTTTGTGTTAAAGCATCAGCCTGATATTGCTTTAACTTTTCGGTATCCTCTTTAATTTTCTTTTTCCTTTCGGCATTTTCTCTCAACATAAGAATGCCGGGTATAATCAAGAAAGTAAAGCCTAATAAAAAAATAATAATGTTAATAATCAGCATTTTTATATGTTGATTGTTCCCTTATCATCAATAAATTTTAAACTTTTTGCCTAAATGCTTTTCTAATATAGCATTAAGTGTAAATTTTTGAGAGTCAGACATATTCTCGACAGGAAGGACAAAGGCCTGCCCTTTAGAAGGATATAAAAAATAATAATCTTTGGTACGAAACGCCATATACAGCATTTTGTATGATATCTTTGATACGTTGGTGAAATCAGCTCCCTTATCAACTGTTTGTTTAAAGTAATTTTCGTAAAATTCATAATAAACTTTGGTTTCTATGCCCATTACTTTTACCGACTTGTCAATGCTTTTTTGCATAATATTTGACATGCCAATTGTTAATGGAGGTATAATCGCACCGGCGACTATTAAGATGACACCTTGCGGCAAATAAAACTCTGCATCTATGCAGATAAACGCAATACCGGCTATAATCATAAATGCCGGAAGGATAAATAAAGCCCATAACACTTTTTTAATCTGGAATTTCAGCAACGCTCTTGTTAACGATGAATCCAATGCAGTTTGCATTGAAAGAAAAGGCATCTCATTAGAAAAATAATCAATGTTTTGCATATCCATAAAACTCTCCAAACCTATTTTGTATAAATTTTTTAGTTATTTAATATATGTATAAATAATACCACGATATGAAGAATATGTCAATATTCGCCCCAAATTTTTGCAATAAAAAAACGACTGTCACGTTTTGTAACAGTCGTTTTTTGTTGGATGCGGCAACGTCATCATCTCCCGGGCCGTGTCCAGCCAAGTACCGTCAGCGCTGAGGAGCTTAACTTCTGTGTTCGGGATGAGAACAGGTGGAACCTCCTCGCCATAGTCACCGCAATTGTATATCCACGGGAGAATTCCCGTAAATAGCGTATAACATATTGGATTTTAATGTACTTTTAAAGAACATTGACA
The DNA here is from genome assembly GCA_937915515.1 of uncultured Clostridia bacterium. Classification (GTDB taxonomy): domain Bacteria; phylum Bacillota; class Clostridia; order Christensenellales; family CAG-314; genus SFEB01. The sequence continues at coordinate 293 of CALGIK010000198.1, read as the reverse complement.
ACCGCATAAGTGTCAGACAGAAAAAAGAGCTTTGTTTTGTTTTGGTTATTCTTGTAATCAAAGCTTTGGTCACATTATTTGTGATCAAGCCCTCGACCTATTAGTATCAATCAGCTCAATGCATTGCTGCACTTACACCTTTGACCTATCAACCTTATGGTCTATAAGGGGTCTTACTTCATTAAAGAATGGGATATATTATCTTTAGGTGGGTTTCACGCTTAGATGCTTTCAGCGTTTATCCCGTCCGTACTTCGCTACTCAGCCATGCCGCTGGCGCGACAACTGATGCA
>CALGIK010000197.1 GCA_937915515.1 uncultured Clostridia bacterium | reverse complement strand
CATAGCTGTAATGACTGTATGCGCCGGCGTTTAAAATAAGGGCATCGGCATTATTGTGCGTTATTTTTTTTGCCAATTTTCCTTCGCAAGAATGCTGAAAAAATTTGATTTTTATGCCTCTCCTTTTTGCATACGCCGCAATTTTCTTATTTAATTCCTTTAGCGTATCGGTACCGTAAATAGAAAAATCCCTTTTGCCTAACATATCTAAATTTACACCGTTAATAACGAGTATTTTCATTTTGACTCCTAAAAATCGCTTCCGCTTTTCGTTTTTGGTTTGCCGTAAGTTTTTTGCCCGTCCAAATTTCAAAGTTTGAAAATGCCTGATTCAATAACATACTAAAACCGTCTATGACAAGTTTTTTGTGCAGTTTGGCTTCCCTTATTAAAGCTGTCTGCGTAAAATAATATGCATCAAAAACAAAATCGGCATTAAGAATTTCGTTTTTACTTACATAGGATAAATAATCAATGGGGATAAAACTCAATATGCCAAAAAATTTTGTATCGTTATACAGCTTACAATGCTTTTTAAGCTCTTTGGTTTTTGATTTGGTGCGATTTCTGACTGTTATTTTGGCACCTTGACTAATAAGCTTTTTTATTGCGGCCGTCGCCGCTCCCCCGCAGCCTACAACCAAAAGATTTTTTCCTTTTACGCTTATTTTCTTACTTTTTAAAGCTACCGTCACTGCTGTTGCATCGGTGTTATATAAAATTGTTTTTAAACCGATACAAGCGACAGTATTAACCTCTTCTTCGTTTAAACATTGCTTAAACGGCATGGTTAAATTTATTCCGTCTAAGCAATTTTTAGCTTTTAAAAATACCTCATCAAAATTGTCTTCATTTGCCGTAAGCAGACTATAATTAATGTTTATGCCCGTAATTTCTGATAAAATTTTGTAAATTTGAGGAGATTTGCTTTGTTTTATATCGTTGCCGATTAAACCCCATTTAAAGGGATTAATACTCAGTAACTGCCAAAAATTAGGACAGGACACGTTAACGCAACCGCTGTCAGATATTTTTATTCCCTTTTGGCTTAACAGCGCTCCGACAATACTTGCCATAACAATTCTATGGTCACTTGTAGCGGGGACAGTTTTTCCCCCCTCTAATATTTTTTTGCCTATTACCCTTAAAGCATTATCTTCATATTTTGCCGTCACGCCAAAAGCATTGAGCATAGCTATTGTTGATTTTATACGGTCAGATTCTTTTACGGCAAGTTCCTCAACGCCAGTAAATACGCTTTCGCCCTCCGCTAATGCCGCCGTTAAACAGGCAATGGGTATTTCGTCAATCATAGCTGCGCTTTGTTCTATATTGCTTTTAAAGGGCTTAATGTCACTGCGTAAAACTTTTATATCGGCAAATTTTTCGCCGTTTTTTTCCTTTTCGTTTTTTAACAAAATTTTTGCGCCGCTAGCTATCAGCATATCCAAAAATGCTCGCCTTGTAGGATTGACACCGACTTTTTTCAGCTTTATGCCTTTTTTTAAACCGACAGCCAAAAAATATGCCGCTGTCGAAAAATCATTTGGCACAAAAACTGAACGGCCTTTTAAACGGCTTTTATTTACCTTTATTATTCCGCCGCTGTTGTCTATCAAAGCACCAAAATGTTTTAAAGCTATTTCGGTATGGTCACGGGTAGGTATACTTTCGGTTACCGTCGTTTCCCCCTGTGCAAACAATCCCGCAAAAAGAATTGCGCTTTTTACCTGCGCCGAAGCTACGGGCATCGCGTAACTTATTCCCGTTAATTTTGACGGCAGTATCTTAAACAGACAATCAGGCGGTTTTTCGATATTAGCGCCCATTAGCCTTAAAGGGTTTATCACCCTTTCCATAGGGCGCTTAGACAGGCTTTCGTCTCCGATAAAGGTAGCCGAGATATTTAAACCCGAGACGACGCCTGCTAATAATCTTGCTGTTGTCGCGCTGTTAAAGCAATTAAGCGTCACGTTTTTATTTGGCTTAACAATTGGTGCGACTGTAACTTTACGCCCTTCAAATACAAATTTAGCGCCAATAGCAGTCATGCAATCGGCGGTCGCCAAAGTGTCCATACTTATATTTGCGTTAGTAATAACGCTTTTTGAGGAAGCCAATGCCGCACAAATAAAATATCGGTGAGTAATCGACTTATCGCCGTAAGGCAAATCAATAAATTTAATTTTTTTATTCGGATTCACATACATTGCTAAAAAACCCTACCAGTTGATTTTTGTCAAGCCACCTAAAAGAATAATCGAAATAGGGCAAAGCAAATACAAACCCAATTTTCTTCCCTTGGTTCTTCTTGTCACATTCACAAAGATTAATTATTTTGTTTGCGTCATCAAGTTTTATGGGATTAAAATATTCCAAAATAAATTGCGTAACAAAAGCGCAGAATTCTTTAGTGACGACGCCCAAATACTCGGCTAATTTTGTTTCGTAATATATACCGTTTAAAACGGCTATGCCATGGGGTAACTTATAGGTTAACTCTAAAGCGTGACCAAAAGTGTGCCCAACGTTAAGCTGACGGCGCATTAACTCATCGTTTAGGTCAGATTTTACCACTTGCTCTTTAAACAAAACGCATTTTTTTATCAAAGTAGTTATATCTTCTTTTGCTTTTAAAGCTTCATAAATTTGCCGATTGATTAAAGCGCATTTAACTATCTCGCCGTAACCCTCTTGTATCATTTT
>CALGIK010000196.1 GCA_937915515.1 uncultured Clostridia bacterium | reverse complement strand
GTATCGTTTAAAGTATATTCTTTTTTATCCAACGGAATAATTTTTTCTTCATTAGCAGCACGTCTTACGACAATGGTTTTATCGCCTATATCATCATAATCAAAAGCGTGCATCGGCTGACCTACTTCCGTTAAAACATAATTTGTAATGTCGACAATATTATTTATGGAGTTTATGCCGCAAGCAAACAAACGGCGTGACATCCACAGCGGTGCAGATGCAATTTTTACATCAGTCACCCCTTGCATATAATAATTAGGACATAAATCGTTGTCTTTAATTATTACGTCGATAAGTTTATCGGTGTAACTTGAGGAATTTTCCTCATAAGAAACTTCTAACGGTTTGACTTTTTTTCCTAAAGCTACCCCTACTTCGCGGGCAATACCGTAAATGCTGTTGCAATCGGGACGGTTAAATGTAACGGAAAAATCCAAAACATAATCGTCAAGACAGAGTACTTTTATCATATCCTCGCCGATTTTTTCCTCTTCTTTAAGTATAAGCACACCGTCCACTGCAGCATTTGGATAATTTGCATTAGTTATGCCTAATTCGTCACCGCCGCAAAACATACCTTGCGACATCAGACCGCGCAATTTTCCGTTTTTTATTACTGTGCCGTCATATAAAACGGCATTGTTAAGCGCTACCGGCACTTTAGCGTTTACAAAAACATTTGTTGCCGCAGTGATTATCTGCAAATTTTCATTTTCGCCGACGTCAACTTTGCAAACCTGCAATTTATCTGCATCGGGATGCTTGCTCATTTCAACAATTTTGCCGACAACGACATTTTTAAATCTGTCCCCTAAATACTCTTTAGATTCGATTTCAAATCCAATGGAAACCATTTTTTCGCACAATGTATCAACATCGACGTCAATATCCACAAATTCCTTTAACCAACTGATAGGCGCTTTCATATTATTCCTCCGCTATGTCAAACTGTTTTAAAAAGTTTACGTCGTTTTCAAAAAACAATCTTATGTCGGGTATGCCGTATTTAATTATGGCAAACCTTTCGAGTCCGAAGCCAAACGCATATGCGTTATATTCCTTGCTGTCTATGCCGCAGTTTTCCAACACAAAAGGATGAACCATGCCTGCGCCTAATACTTCAATCCAGCCTGTACCTTTGCATAAAGAACCCCCTTTGCCAAAACAAGCGGAACAAGATAAGTCAACTTCAACGCTGGGTTCCGTAAAAGGAAAGTAGCTTGGGCGAAATCTTATTTTTGTATCTGGACTAAAAAGTAATTTTGCCATACTTTCCAAAGTACCCATTAAATCGCATAATGTTAAATTTTTGTCTACAACCAACCCCTCAATCTGATGAAACATAGGCGAATGCGACGCATCGCTGTCCGGACGATATACTTTGCCGGGACAAACGATTTTTAACGGCGGCTTGCTGTTTTCCATTACACGGGCTTGATTGGGTGAGGTGTGAGTCCTGAGCAAAATATCCTTTCAAGCCCGTGTAATA
>CALGIK010000195.1 GCA_937915515.1 uncultured Clostridia bacterium | reverse complement strand
CTAAACTATTATTGCTTGACGAGCCTTCGTTAGGTTTAGCGCCTTTAATTGTAAAAGAGATATTTTTGACCTTAAAACGCATTAAATCTGAAGGTACTACAATTTTAATGGTGGAGCAAAATGCATTGCAAACCTTAAATATTGCCGATTACGCTTATGTTTTAGAGTTAGGTAAAATAAGTATTGAAGGCGCAGCCGATGAGTTAATTAAAAATGAAAAATTAGTTGAAGCATATTTAGGCGGAAAGAGATAAAAAACAAAAATAAGGCAATAATCACTCTAATAATCGACGGAGGGAAAGACCTCAAAGGAGAAACGTAAATGAGAAAGACTTACACTTTGATTTTGGCGCTTATGTTGTGCGTGATAATGGTGTTTACGCTTGCCGCATGCGGACAAAAAAAAGTCCAAGGCATATCTGTTGACAAAAACGACAAAACAAAGGGCACAATTTTGGTAGGCAACACGGCGGCTTCGTCAGGGGCATACGCTCAAGTAGGACAGCCTTTCAACGAGGGTGTTAAAGCTTATTTGCATGAATACAATCAAGCCGGAGGATATAAGCAAGACGACGTTACTTACAGCGTTAAACTGCAAACCTACGATGACGAATTCAATGCATCAAAAGGCTTAACCTATACCCAAAAGCTTGTCGAACAGGATAAGGTTTTTGCGCTTTTAGGCCACTTCGGCACCAATACAGTAGGAGCGACTGTGGATTATATTGAGGAAAAAGGCGTTCCCATGTTTTATGCGGCAACAGGAATAAGCGCCTTATACAATCCCAACGCAACAGGCAATTCTAGACGTATCATGCCCGTTCAACCTATTTACGAGGGTGAAGGCAGTGCTTTACTTGCTACAGCTTTTGCACCCGCTCCCGACGGTTTAGGTGCAACAAAAGTCGGCGTAATTTACAGCGATGACGACGCCGGTCACGGTATAAGAGACGGTGTTGTCGCTGAAGCTGCTAAAATAAATAAAGCTTCGGCAGTGGTTTATCAAATGCTGTCGCCTTCGGCAACGGACGCAGAAACACAGGCAAGAGCAATAAAAGAAGCTAACTGTGACGTTGTCATAATAGCCGCTAACCAAGCGCCTTTAGAGACAATAGGCACAGGCTTAAAAACCGTAAATTTTAACGGTAAAATGATTACCTCTTATGTAAATTCAAACGCAACAACAATGGGTTCTCTTGCTAACAAAGGCATAATAGCAGAGGAAAGACCTATGTATGCGACAGGCTGGCTAAACATTGTCGACCCCGAAGGTCAAAGCGGTTTTTCGGAAGATTATTGGCGGTTTGTTGCTACTATGAACACTTATGAGCAGTTTAAACAAAACAAAGCGGGAGATACAAGCGTAGTCAGTCCTTACGCCGCAAACGCTTACGCTATGGCAGGATACATTGCGGCTCATATGTTCTGTCAAGTACTCGAAAGAGTGGAAGCATCAGGTGAAAAATTAACATGGGAAAGCTTTGTCGATTATGCCGAAACCGGAGCCATTAAAATTCCCATGGGCGAATCGGTTGATTACTCGCAAGGCAAACGCACTGGCGTTACTTCCTTATCTTTAAGCAGTTACACTTGGGATTATACAACTTCGACCGAAGGCGGCACAACCACTTACAGTTCGGCGGCGACTCTAGTCAGAGGCTTAAAAACCTTGCCCGAATTAGAAGCGGCGCTTAATCAGCAGCAACAATAAAATCGTTTAACTAAAGGGGGGGGGTAACCCCCTTTAGTTAAACATTTACATAAGGTTTTATGGCAGAATTTATTTTTGAAAATAAAAAAGTATATTATGAGACCTACGGACAAGGTCAGCCAATACTTTTGCTTAACGGCATAATGATGTCCACAGCAAGCTGGAATGCTTTTAAACGCAGTTTTTCCGCTGCTAACAAATTGATATTAGTAGATTTGCTGGATCAGGGCAAGAGTCAAAGGCTTAATGAGGAATACAAACATTCTTTACAGGTAAATATGCTTAATGCACTTTTAGAACACATAGATGAGCCTGTGCTAAATATTGTAGGTATCAGTTACGGAAGCGCTATAGGACTTCAATTTGCGCTTAAATATCCCGCAAATGTCAGACGTTTGGTTGTCTTTAACGGCGCAGGGCGCACAAGCAAATGGCTTACCGAAATAGGTTGGGCGTGGAACGAAGCGTTGAAATTGCCCGACGGCAAAGGCTATTATTATACAACAATTCCGCCCATATATTCCACTCGCTTTTACGATGAGCATTATGAATGGATGAAAAAGCGCGCGCAAAAGCTTATTCCGTATTTTGGGACACAGCACGTTAAAGAAAGTTTAAAACGTTTAACGCTAAGCAGCGAAGGCTATGATATTACTGATAAACTCTTTAACATAAAATGTAAAACGC
>CALGIK010000194.1 GCA_937915515.1 uncultured Clostridia bacterium | reverse complement strand
CTTTAAGCCTTTAATTCTTCTTAATTCACCAAATACACGATTTTCAGCATTTTCACGAATAGCACAAGTATTAAAAATAATTATATCCGCTTCATTTTCGTTTTTTGTTTCTTTATATCCTAACTGCTCTAATATCCCTGCGATTTTTTCCGATTCGTGAACATTCATCTGGCAGCCGTAAGTTTTTATCAAATAATGCATATCTTCTCCGATTTTATTACTATATTATACCTTTATAAAAGGAAAATTTCAACTTTATTTTCAATAAAATTTTATAATATGACAAATAATAATATTGCAATGAAAAACAATAAAAATTCAAAACGAATTAAAAAAGCTTTACTAATAGTTTCTGCTGTATTATCGTTATTGCCTGTCTTAGTTACAGGTATATTATTTTTAGCTGTAATAAGCGATAAAGACTACGTAACATTTGACATAACAAAGCTAAATAATTCTGTTTGTTTTGTTACATTTACCGATGCTTTTGACAATAAAATTAACGAAGCACCTACCTTCAATAAGCGTGTCAACGTTAATTTTAATAATTTAAATAAATATACCGTCGATGCTTTTATTTGTACTGAGGATAAGCGTTTTTATCGTCATAAGGGTGTTGATTTTATCAGGGTATTAAAATCTTTATCAAAAGACATATTAAGCGGAAGTTTTAAAGAAGGCGCATCAACTTTAACACAGCAATTAGTAAAAAACGTATTTCTGACAAACAAAAAAAGCCTTAAACGAAAAGTTAACGAAGTTTTATTGGCCTTAAAAACCGAAGAAAAACTGACAAAAAACCAAATTTTAGAGGCTTATTTAAATACAGTTTATTTTGGCGGCGATGCATACGGCATTCAAAACGCTAGTAAATATTATTACGGCATTGACGCAACACAGCTGACACTTGCTCAATCGGCAGGTTTAGCGGGACTGCTTAAAGCTCCAAACAATTATTCCCCCTATGCCGATATAAACAGCTTTAACCAAAGAAAAGATGTGGTTTTGACGCTGATGCTTAAATGCGGCAAGATTACTCAAAATCAATATATCGATGCACAATCAGAAATAATTAATATAGGCGGAATTGACGGAGTAAGCGGACAACAAAATTACATTTTTGCGGCGTTAAACGAAGCGGCTCAATTGCTAAATACTTCGGTGTTAAAATTGTATGGAAAAAACTATAAAATCGTAACATATTACAATGGAGATACGCAAAAAGCTTTGATGGATGCTATCGATAAAGATAATACAAAAACATTAAAAAACGTAAACAGCGACAAATGCGGTATCATTCTAAACAACGAAACTCACGGTATTGAAGCATACTACGGAAAAAGTTTTGGCAATTTGCTAAGCAGAAGGATAAATGCAGGCAGTGCCATAAAACCATTGGGAGTTTATGCTCCCGCCTTAGACATAGGCACAATCAGCACTGTCACCCCGGTATTGGACGAACCGACAAATTTTGGCGGCGGTTTTAAACCGTCTAATTATAAAGATAATTACTTTGGTTGGACAACGGTGCGAAGAGCGGTAGAACAAAGTTTAAATGTACCGGCAGTAAAAACTCTAAACACAATCGGCACTAAGATTAGTGTTGATTATCTTAATAAAAACGGTTTTGATATAGATAAAAACAAAGCCAATCTGACTTTAGCCTTAGGAAATATCGAAGGAGGCTGCAGCTTTTATCAGCTTCTTGACGGATATGCAACTCTCTCTAACGGCGGCGTATACACTAAAAGCGGTTTTGTACGTGCCATTTATTTGGACGGTAAACTTATTTACTCTCGACATGTTAAGCCCCAGCGTGTATTTAACGAAAGTACCGCTTTTTTGATGACAACTATGCTTACTGATGTCACAAAAAAC
>CALGIK010000193.1 GCA_937915515.1 uncultured Clostridia bacterium | reverse complement strand
GTGCCTTTGCAAAGCCTTCGCAACCGGCGTGACCGCAGCCGCCGCAATTTGCGCCGCTTAAGTGCGAGAGTACTTCGCCGATTTTAGGGTCGGTTTTGATTGCGCAGTATTTAGAAATAAACACTATAAGCAGACCGAAAAACAAACCTATACCTGCCATTATGGCTATAACTAAACCGAATTTTGTCCAGTCAATTTCCTTAAAAAGCAATAATACCTGCATTTTTCCTCTCCTTTACAGCGAAATAGTACTGAAAATATAAAATGCCATCGCCATAAAACACGCGCATATCATGGTAATGGGAAAACCTTTTAGCGGTTTTGCAATTTGTAGTTTATCGACTTTTTCTCTTATCCCGCTGAGCAGCACGATAGCAAGGGTAAAACCTATTCCGCTGAACAAACCGTTTAAAGTAGCTGACAAAACGCCAGTCACCATAGTTGACGTAAGATTAAGCTCGGCAACGCCTAAAATAGCACAGTTGGTTGTGATTAACGGCAAATACACCCCCATAGAGCGGTATAGTCCTATGGCGAATTTTTTAAGCACCATTTCGAGTATTTGCACCAACCCCGCAATAACAAAGATAAATACTATGGTTTTTAAGTATCCTATGCCAAGCGGCAAAAGCACATATACATATAAACAGTATGCAACCAAGCTTGCTACCGTCATAACAAAAACGACAGCTACTCCCATGCCGAAAGCCGATTCGGTTTTTTTGGAGACGCCTAAAAAGGGGCAAATACCTAAAAATTGCACTAAAACAAAGTTGTTGACAAATACGGCGGCTATTATTATGGTCAGATAATGCATATTATTTTGCCTCCTTAGTTACTTGTGTCAAGGTAGCGTCTTGACTTAAACTCTCGTCGTCAGCCAAAGATTTTAAGGTGCGTTTGTGCTTGTTTTTTCGTTCGATAGAATTATAAACAATAGAAAAAGTCATGATAAATAAAGCAAAGGTTAAAAAAGCGCCGGGCGAAGAAGCAAAAAATTCTATCTTAAAGCCCCATACCGGCAAACCGAAAAACGTGCCTTTGCCCAATAATTCACGCACAATACCCATTAAAGTCAGAGCGAAAGTAAATCCAAGTCCCATAAATAAGCCGTCCAAAGCAGAATAACCTATTTTGTTATGGCTTGCAAAAGATTCGGCACGGGCAAGTATTATGCAGTTTACGACAATTAACGGCAAATATACGCCCATTGTCTGAAACAAATCGGGCATAAATTTTTCGAGCAGCATTGATACCACAGTAACAAAAGAAGCGATAATCAAAACAAAAGCCGGTATACGTATTTTGTCGGGGATAGTGTTACGCAATAAGCTTATCATTACGTTACTGCAAATAAGCACAAACGTAACGGCAAGTCCCATGCCGATACCGTTAAATGCCACTGTCGTCAAAGCTAAGGTAGGACAGGTGCCTAAAACGAGTTTAAATGTCGGATTTTGACGGATAAGACCGTCAAGGGCAATTTCTTTAACCTTCATTTTTTACCTCCAATACCGTACTGATAAAGTAATATGCGCTGTTGACGGCATTGTTTATTGCATTGCTTGACCTTGTCGTGCCTGCAACAACATTGTGGTTAACATCACTTGTGTCTGTCGTATAATACCCTTTTGTTATGTCGTTTTCAATATAAACCTGATAAAAGC
>CALGIK010000192.1 GCA_937915515.1 uncultured Clostridia bacterium | reverse complement strand
GGTTTAATTATTGGAAAAACTATTGCAAAGACTTTTTGCTTAATTTAGGTATGAAAGAAAATAATTTGCGGCATAGAGACCACAAAGCGGAGGAATTATGCTTTTATTCTAAGGCAACCACCGATTTTGAATATGATTTCCCCTTTGGATGGGGCGAACTTTGGGGCATCGCCGACAGGACGGATTATGATTTGGTTTGCCATCAAAAAGCAACTAACAAACCTATGGATTATACCGACCCCATCACGCAAGAAAAATATATTCCTTATGTTATCGAGCCCTCTTTAGGAGTAGAAAGAGTGCTGCTTGCCTTTTTGTGCGACGCATATGAGGAAGAAAATCTCGAAAAGGATGAGACACGCATAGTGCTAAAACTTCATCCCGCTTTAGCGCCTTATAAGGTTGCAGTTTTGCCGCTGCAAAAGAAATTGAGCGAAAAAGCAACTGAAATTTACCAAACGCTTTCTAAGCAATTTAACGTGGATTACGACGAAACAGGCAGTATCGGCAAAAGGTACCGCCGTCAAGACGAAGTGGGTACTCCCCTATGTGTGACCGTTGATTTTGATACTCTGACAGACAATACCGTCACTGTCCGCAACCGTGATACGATGGAGCAGATACGGTTAAAAGCAGAAGAGTTAAATAATTACGTCAAAGATTTTATTAAATTTTAATGGAGAATTATGCTGACAAAAAAACAATTAATTGATTTTGCCGATTTGGCAATAAAAATCGGCGTTAATTTACAAAAAGACCAACAACTCGTAATAAGCTGTCCTATTGAATGCGCTGATTTTGCACGCACTATTTCTTTACAGGCTTATTTAGCAGGCGCAAGAGATGTCACCGTTTTATGGAATGACGAAAAATTCAGCCGCATACGTATGGAAAATGCCGACGTTAATGCGCTCATAGATATTCCTAATTGGATAGTGCAGCAAAAAAAGGAATATGTTGCAAAAAACGCCGCCTTTATTACCGTTTTGTCTTCTGACCCCTCAATTTTTGAAGGTATCGACATTATTAAAATTAAAAGATATTCTAAAGCTTATAGTATAGCAAACATTGATTTTAAAAATGCAACTATGAACAATGTAGTCAGATGGTGTGTGGTGTCCGTTCCCTCTGCGGCTTGGGCGGCAAAGGTTTTTGGTGATTGTAATCAAAACGAAGCTATGGATAAACTCTGGGATGCAATCGCCGTCACAATGCGTTTAAACGAGAACGACCCTGTAGCCGCATGGGAGGAGCATATCAAAAAACTAAATATCCGTGCGCAATTTTTAAACGAAAGCGATTTTGACAGTATACATTTACAAAACAGCAAAGGCACCGACTTAATTGTAGGGCTACCCAGAGGTCACATCTGGACAGCGGCAGGCGAAATTGCTAAAGACGGCGTTATGTTTACGGCAAATATGCCCACGGAGGAAATTTTTACGGTGCCTGACCGAAACAGGGTCAACGGAAAGGTGGTCAACGCATTGCCTTTAAGCTATAACGGCATTATTATTGACGATTTTTTTGTCGAATTTAAAAACGGAAAAGCAATAAACTATGGCGCTAAAATCGGTGAAGATGCTTTGAGGGAATTAATAAATACCGACGAAGGCAGCCATTATTTAGGCGAGATAGCTTTAATAGGCAAAAATTCGCCTATATCAAACCTTAAAACTTTGTTTTATAATACGCTTTTTGATGAAAACGCAAGCTGCCATTTGGCTTTTGGTAAAGGTTACCCTTCTACATTAAAGGGCGGCGAACAGATGACTGTCAAACAATTACTCAAAAACGGAGTAAACGACAGTGTGGAACATTGCGATTTTATGATAGGTACTCCCGACCTTAACGTAACAGGTATACGCAAAG
>CALGIK010000191.1 GCA_937915515.1 uncultured Clostridia bacterium | reverse complement strand
TAGCATGGTTGAGTCTTAAATTAAAAAGCTCTTTTTTTAGCTCTGTCAGCTTAGAAAGTAACTCTTCGTCAGACATTTCATGAACTTTATTTGCTCTCATCTGCCTTCTCCTCTGCCTTTACGACAAATTTACATTTGACGGGCAGCTTGTGAGCTGCCAAACGCAACGCTTCTCTGGCTTGATCCATCGGGATGCCTGCCATTTCGAACAATATCTTGCCCGGCTTTACAACGGCTACCCAAAATTCCGGACTGCCCTTTCCGCTTCCCATACGGGTCTCGGCAGGCTTTTTAGTCACCGGTTTATGCGGAAATATATTTGTCCAAACCTGACCGCCGCGCTTAATAAATCTTGTCATGGCGACACGTGCCGCCTCTATTTGATTACTCTTAATCCAACCGCATTCCATAGCCGCCAAGCCGTATTCGCCGTAAGCGACCTCTGTACCCTTATGAGCGGCTCCTTTCATCCTTCCGCGAAAAACACGGCGGTATTTTACTCTTTTAGGCATTAACATTTGCAGTACCTCCTTCCTTCCTCTTCGGCCTAGCAAGGATTTCGCCTTTGTATATCCAGCATTTTACACCGATTACGCCGAAAGTGGTTTGTGCGATAGCAAAACCGTAGTCTATATCCGCACGCAACGTATGAAGAGGAATACTCCCTTCGTGATATTGCTCTCTGCGTGCTATTTCGGCACCGTCCAGTCTGCCGCTAACCATTGTTTTGATACCCTTTGCACCGGCTCTCATAGCTCTTTGCATTGCTTGACGCATTGCGCGGCGGAAAGAAATACGTTTTTCGAGTTGAGCTGCAATTGATTCTGCCATCAGTTGAGCATCGGCATCGGGATTTTTAACTTCCATAATGTTAATGACAACCTGCTTGTCGCCTACCAGCTTAGCAACCTGACGTTTCATTTCTTCGATACCTGCGCCTGCTTTGCCTATAAGCGTGCCGGGACGGCCTGTATAAATATTTATTACTAATTTGTTTTCGCTTCTTTCGAAATCGATTTTACTGATAGCTGAGGAAAAATAAGTTTTTTTAATAAACTTTCTGACAACGTCGTCTTCCTTAAGAAAAACTCCGAAGTTCTTTTTTTCGGCATACCAAACTGATTCCCAACCTGTATTGATACCCACTCTCAATCCGTGAGGATTAACTTTTTGTCCCATTTTGTCCTTCCTCCCTATGCCTTCTTTTCGTCGAGAACGACTGTGATATGGCTTTTGCGTTTAAGTATACGATACGCTCTTCCCTTAGAAACAGGTTGCACTCTTTTTAATGTCGGACCCATATCAGCATAGCACTCTGCAACAAAGAGATTATCTTTGTTTAAACCCTTATTAACTTCGGCGTTAGCCGCTGCGCTGTTTAAAACTTTTTTGATAGGTTCGCACGCTGCCTTTGGTACGTTATCCAAAATTGCTACGGCATCAAAATAATTTTTGCCTCTTATTAAATCGAGCACTATATGGACTTTAGAGGGAGATATGCGAATGTATTTAGCAACGGCGTAAGGGCGGTTGTCTCTTTTGGTTTTTAACGCCTCAGCCTTTTGTTTTATCCTTGTAGCCATTATTTACCTCCTATTTAGCAGCAGTGGTTTTGCTGCCGCCGCCCGAATGGCCCCTAAAAGTCCTGGTAGGCGCAAATTCGCCCAACTTTAAACCGACCATTTCTTCCGTAATGTAAACGGGAATGTGTTTTTTGCCGTCATGAACAGCTAATGTGTGTCCTACAAAGTCGGGAAATATCGTGCTGGCTCTTGACCAGGTTTTAACAACCTTTTTTTCGCCCTTAGCGTTCATATCTTGTATTTTTTTCAGGAGCCTTGTTTCTACATAAGGTCCTTTTTTAATTGATCTGCTCATACTCTCCTCCTATTAGTTGACACGCTTGATTATAAATTTAGAAGACTGCTTTTTCTTGCTGCGAGTTTTATAACCTAACGTCGGCTTGCCCCAAGGAGTAACCGGACCGGGACGGCCGATAGGGCATTTGCCCTCACCGCCGCCGTGCGGGTGATCGCACGGGTTCATGGCGCTGCCGCGCACAGTGGGTCTTATCCCTTTATGGCGGGTTTTTCCGGCTTTACCTACGTTTATTATCTCGTGATCGAGATTGCCAACCTGTCCTATCGTTGCACGGCACTTAGTAAGCACCATACGCATTTCGCCGCTGGGCATACGAAGAGTAGCATATTTGCCTTCTTTTGCCATAAGCTGCGCCGAAATACCTGCGGCACGCGCTATTTGTCCGCCCTTGCCGGGGTTTTGCTCTATATTGTGCAAAATTGCGCCGACAGGTATATTTTCGAGAGGTAGATTGTTGCCCACTTTTATGTCGGCATTGTTTGCGCTCACTACGCTGTCGCCTACGTTAAGACCGATAGGCGCTAATATATATCTTTTTTCGCCGTCAGCGTAAACAAGCAAAGCAATATTGGCGGTACGGTTAGGATCGTATTGTATCGAACTTACCTTAGCGTTAATATCGTATTTATCACGTTTAAAATCAATAATTCTGTACTTGATTTTGTTTCCGCCGCCGATATGTCTTACCGTCAATTTGCCGCTGGCGTTTCTGCCGCCTGTTTTGCGTTTACTCGCTAACAGGCTTTTTTCGGGAGTATTTGCGGTAATTTCTTCAAACGCTGATACCGTCATAAAACGGCGTCCCGCTGAAGTCGGTTTATATCTTTTTATTGCCATAATTTAATTCCTCCGTATTTTAAGACAAGCTCTCAAAGAACTCAATGGCTTTGCTGTCTTTTTTGAGCGTTACAACGGCTTTTTTATACTTAGCCGTATAACCCTGCGTGCGACCCTGTTTTTTCAGCCTGCCTCTTACGTTAACGGTATTGACCTTTTCGACACTTACTCCGAAAATTTGCTCTACCGCTTGTTTGATTTCAATTTTATTGGCGGATTTACTAACCTTAAAAGTATATCTTTTTTCCGCAATGCCGTCATAGGCTTTTTCACTCATAACGGGCTTTAAAATAACATCATAAGCGTTCATTATGCGTTTGCCTCCTCAATCTTTTGGATAGCGTCTTTGGTGGCAACGATGTTAACGTTGGCTACCAATTGATAAATATTGAGCAAATCGGCAACGGTTATCGTAAGTTTTTCGATATTGTTGCCGGCTCTGAGCAATGCTTCGTCCTTATCGGCGACAACAAACAATGTACGTTTATCAAAATTGAAATTATTTAAAATTTCCGCAACCAATTTAGTTTTAGGTTCACTCAATTTAATTTCGTCAACGACAAACAATTCATTGTTAGCTACCTTATAGCTTAAAGCGCTTAAAAATGCCGCCGTCTTTGCTTTTTTATTAATCTTTTTGAAAAAATCTCTGGGCTTTGGCGCAAAAGCTACTCCGCCTTTAACCCATTGCACGGCGCGAATACTTCCTTGACGCGCTCTGCCGGTGCCTTTTTGTCTCCAAGGCTTTTTACCGCCTCCGCGTACTTCACTGCGGGTAAGAGTGCATTTTGTCCCCTGACGCTGATTGGTCTGATATGCTACCACAGCTTGATGAATAAGAGGCTCATTGTACTCGCAACCGAATACCTCATCCTTTAAGTTTAATTTCCCGACTTCCTCGGCTTTTGTATTGTAAACTTTAACTTGCATTTTGTATGCTCCTTATTCTATGCCTTTTTAACCGCATTGCGTATATACACAACGCTGTTTCTTGCGCCGGGAATAGCGCCTTTAATAAGCAAAACTCCGCGTTCCTTATCGACTTTTACAACTTTAAGATTGAGTATGGTTACCTGCTCGACGCCGTATTGACCGGGCATCTTTTTACCGGGCAGAACTCTGCTCGGAGTTGAGTTTGCACCCAAACTGCCTACTTGCCTATGGACAGGACCCACACCGTGTGTCTCTATAAGACGATGGTGATTCCAACGTTTAATAACGCCGGTAAATCCGCGTCCTTTTGTTGTCCCCGTAACATCGACAAATTCGTCAGCGTTAAATACGTCGCAAGCAACAATTTGTCCCGGTTGGTAATTTTCGGCATCTGACAGTTTAAATTCCTTAAAAACTTTAAGCGGCTTTGCGTTTGCCACTTTTAAATGACCCAAAATCGGTTTGTTCAGCTTTTTTTCCGCTACTTCGTCAAAACCTAATTGAATTGCCGAATAACCGTCTCTGCTTACCGTTTTCTTTTGCAATACAGTGCAAGGACCCGCCTTGACAACTGTTACCGGGATCATGGTTCCGTCAGATAAAAACACCTGCGTCATGCCCAGCTTTTTTCCGATGATTGCTTTATTCATTGATAAAGTTCACTCCTTTTTGTATTATAAAAATCGTTTACAGTTTGATTTTGACGTCAATACCCGCTGGTAAATCAAGCTTTGTCAAACTGTCGACTGTTTTTGCGTTGGGGCTGTATATATCAATAAGCCTTTTATAAGTGCGGCTTTCAAATTGCTCACGGCTATCCTTGTACTTATGAGTAGCACGTAAAACTGTAATAATTTCCTTTTCGGTGGGCAATGGAATAGGTCCGCATACCTTAGAGCCCATTCTTGTTGCGGTCTCTACTATTTTTTCCGCTGCCATATCGACGAGATTGTGGTCATAGGCCTTTAGCTTTATCCTTATTTTTTGACTTGCCATATTTTTTCTCCTTACTGATAATACCACTGAGCCGTGTGTGCCGCATATTTTTGCGCACATAGAGCCACATGCTACAGTGCAAGCCTTTACATATTAGCACAGCCTTTTAAAGGTGTCAATCAAAAATATAAAATTAGTCAAAAAAAATAACAATATTTTAAAACGGTTATAAAAATATTTTTTAATCCAAAAATAAGATATGAGGGAATTATGTTTGAGTACTTTGAAACATTAACGGCAGGCGAGATTTTCACCGATATCGGAGATATTGCTTTAAGAGCTTTTTTCTCTATCGTGTTTTTATTCTTTTTAACAAAAATGATGGGCAACAAACAGATAAGCCAGCTTAATCTGTTTGATTACGCAGTGGGCATATCAATAGGCAGTATAGCCGCCGATATGGCGACCAATCAGGACACGCCTCATCATTTTGCTTTTATCGCAATGTTTATTTATGCCGTCATAACCATAATCACAAGTGCAATTTCGCGTAAAAACCTATCCGCACGCCGGTTTTTTCAGGGAACTCCGGTAGTGCTTATTGAAGACGGTCAAATAATAAAGGAAAATTTGGCTAAAGCAAGTTTTGATATAAATGAACTGTTAGCGGAATGCCGTTATTCGGGATATTTTGATATCAGCCAGATTCAATTTGCCATGGAGGAAACAGACGGACGGATAAGCATTATTCCTAAAGCCAATGCACGCGCTGCAACAACCGAAGACTTAAATGTAAAAAACCCTAAAACAGTTTTGCCAGCCGCAGATGTGGTTATTGACGGTCAAATAGTAAAAAACAATTTAAAATCGGTAAATATGGAAATTGAGGAATTCAAAAAAAGACTTGCCGAGCATAATATAAACTTTAAGGAATTACTCTTAGCCACGCTCACTAAGGAAGGTACATTAAACGTATTTTTCAAAAACGCTTCCGCCAAAAAATATGATAAATTTATGTAATTTTTAGATTAAATTAAATTTATCATATAAGCGGCAATTCAAAATAAAAATCGCTGCCCTCTCCTAATTTGCTGTTTACTCCAAAACTTGCTCCGTGTTTTATCAAAATAGTTTTTACAATGGACAATCCCAATCCATGACTGTCATTACGCTGATGCTTTAAACTGGCTTTAGTATATCTGTCCCAAACGTGCGGCAATTCATCCTTAGAAATACCTATACCGTAATCAAAGACATCAAACCTCACTTTTTGACCGTATTTTTTTAGCATTAAACGTATAACGGTGCTTTTTCCGCTGTATTTTACGGCATTGCTTAAAAAATTGTCAAAAACTTGATTTATTTTTTGTTTATCGGCTTTAACAATCAGATTATCGTCAATATCGCACTCAAAAGTAAACTTGTTTTTGTTGCCCTCACGGTAAATATTTACAATCTCGTTAAGCTGCTCTGATATGTTATATTGGCTTATAACAAGCGTGTCGAAATTTTCGCTTTTAGAAAGATTTAAAATATCGTTTACCAAATCAGACAATCGATCTGCTTCAGATATAATGGTATTAAGGTGTTTTTCGCGTTTTTCCTTGTTATCGCCGGACAAATCCCGCACCATTTCGGCATACGATTTAATTAACGTCAGAGGCGTACGCAAATCATGACTCACGTTTGCTATGATATCCTTACGCAGATTTTCGGCTTTTGCCAACTCCCTTGTGGCGTAATTTAAACTGTCTGATAAATTATCTATTTCGGTATAACCGTTGCCCACAAAGCGGGCATCATAATCGCCGTTAGCCAATTTAACTGCCGAACGTGACATTTCCTCAATGGGCTTAGATAACTGCCATGACATCAGTGCCGCCGCCAAAAAAGACAAAGCAAGCGCTAATCCCGTTATTATCAAAAGCTGCACCGTCATTATTGTCATTGTGGACGCCATACCGAAAAGCGGCACATAAGTAAAGTAAATATAAGTCGTCCCCTCTTTAACAAAAAACATCGCATATCTTATCGCGACTTTTTCGCTGCTGGTATTGTCTTTAACGGTATCGCATACTATTCCTTCTCCGCTGTTTTTCAGTTCTGTTTTTAATCTGCTCAAATTAAAATTCGGCACTGCGGACACTGTCTTATCCTTATTTCCGTTAGCATCAAAACCGTAGAAACATTGGTCAATCTGATTAAACAGATAAATATTAAAGCCGTTTGTTCTGGCCAGTCTTTCTAAATCGGCTTCGATAGAATTATTCCATACATTGAGTCTTAGTGATTTTACTGCCGATTCGCTTAATTTGCGCACATCGTTTATGCGCATACTGTTGTAATATGTTTTGGCAAAAACAAATTGAAAGAGCCACATGACAGCCAAAAGTATTAACGAAAACATCATAAAATTAAGCCAAATACTAAATCGCAATCCGTTTAAATTTGGCTTTTTTAATGTAGCTTTAGGAAGGACATTATTAAATATATCCTCCCTGTTTTCATCTTTTTTTAGTGTCTGCATGTATTTTTGTATTAATATTATTCTGACGGCTGCTCGTATTCAAACTTATAGCCTAGACCCCTTAGCGTTACAATACAATTTCTGTAAGGACCTAAGTTAGAACGCAGCATTTTTATATGTGTATCAACGGTACGGTCATCGCCGTAAAAATCAAATCCCCATACGTTTGACAAGAGCTTTTCGCGGCTGACTGCTTTGCCTTCGTTTTTTACGAGGAAAAACAAAACTTCGTACTCTTTGGGAGTCATATCAACCTTTTGTTTGTCAACAATAACGTTTCGGCCTTCAAAATCAATAACCAAGCCTCCGTAGGTGCGTAAGTCACGCTCTTTTTCGTCGGTTTTACCAAATCTGTTTAAAACTGCTTTTACACGGGCAATGACTTCTTTTGGGCTAAAAGGTTTGGTCACGTAATCATCCACGCCCATCTCAAAACTGAAAAGCTTGTCATATTCCTGATCTCGGGCAGAAAGTATTATCACAGGTATGTTTTGAGTTTTTCTGATTTCTTTAAGAGCTGTCATACCGTCCATTTTAGGCATCATTATATCCATAATGATTAAATCAAAAGTCTGAGTCTCGCATAGCTTTACCGCTTCTATTCCGTCACTTGCTAAAACGGCGGTAAAATCATTGTACTCTAAATATTCCTTTAATACTTCCCTTATCTGCTGCTCATCATCCACAACCAAAATTTTCTTCATATCTTACTCCTTAATATTTTTTACTTTATTTGACAGATTATCGGATTTATCCTCTGTGTATCCCTTTTGTTTTG
>CALGIK010000190.1 GCA_937915515.1 uncultured Clostridia bacterium | reverse complement strand
ACAAAAAGTATTTTAGCGTAGCCAGCGGCGGCGGGACGGGACGCACACTCCACCCCGACAACATGAGAGCGGGACCGGCAAGCTACGGTTTGACCGACACTATGGGACGTATGCACGGCGACGCTCAATTTGCCGGCGGCAGTTCTGTACCCGCACACGTAGATATGATGGGCTTTGTCGGCATGGGCAACAATCCTATGGTAGGCGCAACAGTCGCCTGCGCTGTGGCTGTGGATTTAGCGTTAAACAAGTAAAAAATTTATATACACTTATAACCTTTAACGCTTAAAATGAAAGAAGATTTGTTTACAGTTTGAGAGGACGGAAAACCGTCCTCTTTGTTAAAAGAAAAATATGAAACTCAATCTTAAATTCGTTATACCAAATCAAATTTCTGAGGAATAACTGCAATGTAGAATGTTATTTGATTTCCATCAAAATCAAAAAACTTTATAGTTACATACGCAGTATAATCAGTTTCGTCGCCGTTATAAAACACGAAGTAATAGGTAGTGCCCGCTGTCAAGATAAAATGACGATTTTCGTCGTAGGCTACCGAATGTATTTGCCATCCCTCTTTGGTGATATCGACCCCAAGTTCATCAAGGCAGTAATATCCGTAAGCTTGCACCATATCTAAACCTTCAAGAAATGCTCTGCAGTTTTGTGTTGGAGTATAAGAAAACCAAACATATGACCCTTGCGGTATCTGGGACAGTATATATTTATTTGGCATCAAATTATAAGCCCATATGTCTTTTGTCCCATTTTCAAGCTGTTTATTTTCCCACCTTGCGTATAAAGTTATTGAAGTACCGTCCTTATATACGTAAGGAAAAACCACTTTTTTTGTTTCATCCCATTGCCCTTGCTCGTCGCAATCGGTTATATACCAACCGTAGAAGTATACATCAACTTTTGTAGGGATGGGCATTTCATTTATGATAACACCAAGATAATCTTCGACAGTATTGCCGTTTTTAGTATTAAAACTATATGTGATTTGCGGCAATTCATTTGCATTAAAACCATCTATATAACGAGGACGGAAATTTAGCCATTCGGTATAGTAGTCCAGAATATATTGCTTCGGTACCTCAAAAACCAAAGAATCGTATATTACCATTTCTCCGCTATCCTCATCTGCAAAACCGAAAATGTTGTGATCGTAACCTTCGTTAAAGGAACCGGGAATAAGCTTAGGTGCTGGTCCTAAAAAGGTAATCTTAGACAAAAGATTGCAATTTATAAATGCTCCGTCGTAAATTTCCTCTAAAGAATTGTTCATAACTACTTCGGTTAAGCCCGTTTCGCTTATCAATTCCCAGGTTTCTTCATCGTATACCTTTTCGTAGCACGAATCAAATGCCCTAAAACCAATACTTTTAACGCTCTCTCCCATAGTTACTTTGTTTAATTTTCCGCAGCCAGCAAAGGCACCTTTGGCGATGACCTCGACAAAATCTGGGATGGTATATTGCATTTCAGTTTTGCCGCAAGGATAAATCATCAGCGTTTTTTGATCTTTTGTAAACAATACTCCGCCTATCGCACAATAGTTCGTATTTTGTGTATCTACAGTAATAGATGTCAGATTTTTTCCGCTGAAAGCAAATGGTCCTATGGTATTGACGTGTGTGGGAATATTAATAGTTGAACAGCCAACGTCGTTGAAGCTGTTTGACTCTATAACTTCTAAAAGACTGTTTTCGGCAAAAATGATTTCAATAAGGTTGTCACAGGATGCAAACGCCCCATAACCGCCTACCCTGTATACGCCGCACCAACTTACGTTGCCCAATTCGTCTTTTGTAGGAAATTCCTTGGTTATGTATTTGACTGACGCAGGTATGTTAATGCTGCTAAGCATTTCCATCCTTTGACAGCAAGCGACGGGTATTTCTACCACGCCTTCGGGTATCAACAGTGAGGTTAATCTTTTGTTGCAGTAAAAGGCAAAAGGAGTCAAAACGTTCACGTTATTTGGAATCGAATATTCAGATCCTGAGGCATTCATGCAGTAAAACAATAAGGTATCACCTCCGTTAATGCCAGTTCCCTTTTCAATTACGGCTTTGTTTTGGTCGGCATAATAATACTGTCCTTCACCTTCCATTATTATCTGCTGCAAACCACCTGCAGCCTGTCCCATTTTGCTAAAATAATCTGTATTGTACGTAATACCATTTTCAAACGCCTGTTCGCTGATATATTGTACTGTATTAGGTATAGTTATTTGTGTAAGCAAATAACAACGAGCAAACGTGCCCTCGCCTATGTAGTTTAAACCATTGGGAAAAATTATGTTTTGTATGGCGCTCTCAAAAAAAACTCCGCCGCTGTTATTTTCTATTCCGTCGAGGAAATTCTTTTCCACTCCCCATAATTTTGCAACACTTCCAAAAATATTGAAAGTATTTAATTTGTAACATTTTGCAAATGCACGCGGTCCGATTTCTGCTACATTACCCCATATATTTACCGTTGTAAGATTAGGATACATTTCGCATATTTGAGGATGTATTTTTTCTACACTCGTTTTTACGTTAAGTTCGGTTACAGATGGACTGACAAAGACTAATTGTTTACCATTTTCGCCATATAGCGCTTTGTCCTCATTGTTCCAAACATAAAAACCTCCATCCATTGTCGTAAATTTAAAATTGGCTATGACTTCTTTCATTTCGTCATCCATATAGTTATAATTTCGTAAATAGTCAAAAAACATATACGAAAACGCCCACCAATGGATATCATTTAAGCTTGCTGGCAGCTCAAATACCGTGGCTAAACCTATGCTTTGAAAGGCACAAGCTTCTATTGTTGTCAAACCTTCTTCGATATAAACTTCCGTTAATCCTGTCACCCCGAAGGCTGCAGCTTTGATTGTCCTGTAACTCGATGGTATATATAAAGTTGTTAACTCGTAGCAGTAACAAAAACCGCGAACCGCAATCGTGCGCACCGGCAAACCCTTGTATTCGGTAGGCAACGCAATTTTTCCGTTGATTTTATTGTTTTTAGCAGC
>CALGIK010000189.1 GCA_937915515.1 uncultured Clostridia bacterium | reverse complement strand
TGACCGAAGACCCATGCTAAGTGATCTCAGGGAATCAGGCGCAATAGAACAAGACGCCGATATGGTATTGTTTATAAATAAAGCGGCTGATGCTATAGGTGACGAGGTTTTGCCCGTCGAATTAATTATAGCTAAGCACCGTAACGGCGAAACGGCGGATATTCCGCTTAACTTTATCGGTAAGTTTGTGCATTTTGTTGACGGCAATGCCTTTTATACAAAACCGATAAAACAAGAGGACACAAAAGACGATTTAACAAAAGCGGAATATTCATTAAACGATATTTCTGATAAGGATAGTAATTGCAGTCAGGAAGGCGATTATTATGATATGCCTTTACCGCCTCTTCCCGAAGAAGAAAACAAATTACCAATTAACGAGGACGAACTTAATTTTTAACAGAGGATATTATGGACGAAAAAACAGTATCGGCAGACAACGGTGTTATTAACGGCAATACGCAAACAATAAGCAAAAATTTTATAGAAGAAATTATCGAAGCCGATTTAAACAGCGGCAAAGTAAAAAAAACGGTTACGCGTTTTCCGCCGGAGCCAAACGGCTACCTGCATATCGGACATGCCAAAAGCTTGTGCATAAATTTTGGCGTAAAAAACAAATACAAAGGCAAATGCAATCTGCGTTTTGACGATACCAACCCCGTTAAGGAAGATGAGGAATATGTCGAAAGCATAAAGGAAGACATAAAATGGCTGGGATTTAAATGGGACAAACTGCTTTTTGCCAGCGATTACTTTACAAAAATGTATAGTTGCGCCATCACGCTGATAAAAAAAGGATTAGCATATGTTTGCGATTTGACAGCGGAGGAAATTAAAAACACACGCGGCACTCTTATTCAGCCCGGCGTAAACAGTCCTTACCGCAACCGCAGTGTGGAGGAGAATTTGCTTCTTTTTTCGCAAATGAAGGAAGGCAAATTTGAAGACGGCAAAAAGGTTTTGCGTGCAAAAATTGATATGGCAAGTCCCAATCTCAATATGCGTGACCCCGTAATTTACCGTATCGTCCACGCTACTCATCACAATACAGGCGACAAATGGTGCATTTATCCAATGTATGATTTTGCGCATCCCATTGAGGATGCAATTGAGGGCATAACGCACAGCTTATGCACCTTAGAATTTGAAGATCACCGCCCCCTATATGATTGGGTGGTAAACAATTGCGGACTTCCCCATAAACCGCAGCAGATAGAATTTGCCCGTCTTAATATTTCCAACACAGTGATGAGCAAGCGTTTTTTAAAAAGGCTTGTAGACGAAAAAAAGGTATTGGGATGGGATGACCCACGTATGCCGACATTGTGCGGTATCCGCCGTCGGGGATACCCTGCCGACGCAGTAAAGGATTTTTGCACCAGAGTAGGCGTAGCAAAAGCCAACAGCGAAGTAGAGATGAATTATCTCGAAGCATGTGTAAGGGATAATTTAAATATGACAGCCGACAGGGTAATGGCGGTAATTGACCCTGTTAAAGTTATTATCACAAACTACAAAGGCAGCGAAGTTTTAAGTATCGAAAATAATCCCAATGCAAAAAAAATCACCACACGCAAGGTCAGTTTTTCGGACGAAGTTTATATTGACCGCAGCGACTTTGAGATAAATCCGCCCCCTAAATATTTTAGATTAAAACCCGATGGATATGTCAGGCTTAAAGGCGCATACATTATTAAATGTGACAGCTACGAGACCGACCAAAACGGACAGGTCACTTTGATAAAATGTTCTTATGTAGCTGACAGCAAAAGCGGCAGCGACGTCAGCGGTTTAAAAGTAAAAGGTGTCATTCAATGGGTGGATGCAAAAAAACACACAAAGTTTACTCTGCGCCGTTTTGACAGTCTTTTACTTAATAACGCAGACGAAAACGCCGATTTTACGGCAAGGCTAAATCCCGAAAGTATGAAAGAAGTAAGCGCCATAGGCGAAAAAGCTTTATCTAAAGCGAAAATAGGCGACAGATTTCAATTTATCAGGGTGGGCTATTTTGTAGTTGACAAGGATTCCGCCAAAAACAAACTGGTTTTTAACGAAATTGTCGGCTTAAAAGATAGCTTTAATGTCAAATCTTGACATAATTATTAAAAACATTTATAATTTGTTTTAGAGGCGAATTAATGAAAATATGCAAAATTTGCGGCGAGCATAATGCTCTTGACAATATATACTGTACTAATTGCGGCAGTCAGGACTTAGCTGTAACATCAAAAACATATATTATCTGTCCTAAATGCTCTAGTAAATGCGACAGTATTTTTACGCATTGCATAAATTGCGGCGCAGAACTAAAAAGCGCACAGCAGCAGTCGGCTGT
Source organism: uncultured Clostridia bacterium (assembly GCA_937915515.1). Lineage (GTDB taxonomy): Bacteria > Bacillota > Clostridia > Christensenellales > CAG-314 > SFEB01. The sequence goes on along the minus strand of CALGIK010000189.1, from coordinate 918 downwards.
TACTGCTTTAAACGCACAATCAACAATTGCCGTCGACGTTTTTAATGTTAAGGAAACTACCGTTAAAGAGGAAACTTTCGATTGCCCTCATTGCGGCAGCAGTGTATCTCTTCACGATGTGTTTTGTCCTCAATGCGGCAAGGACGTTACTAAATACAATATACATAAAATAGTAAAACGTAAAATATGTAAATTCTGTGGGCATCCTAATTCTATCGCCGCTAAATATTGCAGCTATTGTTTTTTTGATTTAACAGACAGCGACGTGGAAGATTTTCAGCTTGATTATAAGCAATACGACAACGTAAAACAGGCATACTTACAATCGGCAACAAGCAGCCGTAAAAAAATTTGCAGCAATTGCGCTACTTTAAATGACGAAAATTCGGTTTTTTGTATAAAATGCGGATTACAGCTTGCTGTCGAAACGCCAAAAGTATATTGCTTTGTCTGCGGAAAGGAAAATCCGCCTGATGCTTCTTTTTGCATCTCCTGCCGTTATCCTTTAGGCGCAATCAGCGCAGAGGAAATAGCTTCGGGCTGGAAGTGTGAGTGCGGCAGTTTTAATAAAAAAGATGATAAATATTGCAGCAATTGCGGCAGAGCGAAACAAATCAATATGGAGGAAGCTGTATGAACAATTCAAATAATTTTAATATATGCGAAAAGTGCGGCACAGCAAATCCTATTGTCGCCAAATACTGCTACCAATGCGGTGGGCAGCTCCGTACGCCCGAAGACCCTATTGTTTGTTCCAAATGCAATACGGTAAACAGCGGCACAGCCCGTTTTTGCAAGTTTTGCGGCACAAAACTTTTTAAAGGCAACAGCATAAAAGTCTGTCCTCGCTGCAACCATACCCTCCCTTCGGAAGCTTCAGTATGCGACCGCTGTAATTTTGAGTTTCCGTTGTTAAAC
>CALGIK010000188.1 GCA_937915515.1 uncultured Clostridia bacterium | reverse complement strand
GGTACGGAACCTATTGAAGGCAGCGCTTTAGCCCTTTCCATTGCCGATTATGTTCTTGGTAGCGGCAGCAGGTCAGTAATCACAACGCATTACAGCCAATTAAAGGAATTTTCTATAACGACATCGGGCGTCGTCAGTGCAAGCATGGAGTTTAACGTAAAAACTTTTGAGCCGACGTACAAACTTATTATGGGCATACCCGGCAGCAGTAACGCCATTGAGATTGCAAAAAGATTGGGGTTAAAATCAGAAATAATTTTAAATGCTTTAAGTAAAGTATCTGACGACAAAAAGTCTTTTGATAAAGTAATTTTAAATGCAGAAAGTTTAAGACAACAATACGAAAAACGCTTGTCAGAGTTGGAACAGATTAAGCGTGAAGTTTCTGCGGAATTGGATTCCGCAAAAAACAGAAATAAGATGCTGCTTGCCGAAAGGGAAAGGTTGCTGTCAAGCAGTCAGACGGAAGCAAAGCGTATTGTATCTTCCGCAAAGGAAGAAGCAACGGAACTCTTGCAGCAGCTTAAGGATATTTCTAAACGTAGTTATATTGCGGATAAAGATTTATTTGAAGCTCGCTCTATCGTTAAAAAAATAGATGACAAAAAATACGATTTTAATATTCAGGAAGAAACTCTCTTTGAGGGAAGTCCGATCGACATAAACACGCTCCAAATGGGGGATAAGGTATACTTGAAAAAATTAAACACTGTCGCTACAGTTTCGGGGTTGTCTAAAGGCAATAAGATAGAAGTCAAGTTTAATAATATGGTGACGGTGATAAAGCAAGGTGAAGCGTACAATTATGTCGACGCAAGCCAGCCAAAACCAAAAGTAAGTCCTACCAAAAGTCAAATTAGGACAGCACAGATAAAATCAGAAATTAATTTATTGGGGCAAACCGTTGACGAAGCATTAATAAACGTGGACAGATTTTTGGACGACGCTCTTATGCAGGGAATAGCTCAAGTCAGGATAATTCATGGCAGGGGCACAGGAAAATTAAAAAACGCTGTCCATTCGTATTTAAGGACAAACAAAAATGTCGACGAATACAGACTTGGCAATTATAACGAAGGGGACGGCGGAGTAACTATCGTAACACTTAAATAGAGTTTATTGTTTTTTGCCAAGGATAGATAGGGTTTGATTAACACTTCAACTGATTTAGATATAGTTAAACAGGTCACTAATAGTCTTAATTTATTGTTTTGATAGAATAATATCAAATGCAATTATTAACTAAACTTGACAAAAAATATTTTATCAGTTTAATTGACAATTCTAAAATGAAAAACATAAAAAACTGTTTATGAAGTAACAAATAGCAAACAATATTAGTAACATTAACAATATAAGTTTTTAAAGGTTTCACAACAAACATGAGAATGACTACAAACATAAAACACTTCTTTGTTATCAAATTTGTAGAGACTGGCTAAATATAAGCACTTTAATAACGCTGTTTTAAATAACAACAATATAAATAACATTAATTTAGTCGTTTTAACAGCAATAAAGGAATTATGAACAATATAAAATATTTTGATAATGCGGCAACAACAAAACTTGATGAGGATTTACTTTCTATAATAAAAAAATACAGTGTTGACAAATTTTTTAATCCCTCTGCCTTAAATTGTTTTTCGACGCAAGTAGCATGCGACATTATGCAGGCAAGAGAGAGCATCGCAAATTTAATAGGCGCTGATGCTAAAGAAATAACCTTTACTTCCTGCGGAACAGAAGCAGATAACACCGCAATGCTGGGTGCTTTAAGGGGATTTAAAGGTAATATCGTAACCAGTGCCGCCGAGCATCCTGCAGTTTTTAACACCGCAAATTTTCTTAAAAGTAAGGGTGTAGAGATTAGATATGTTGATTTAAACAGTGACGGAAGAGCAGATGTTTTAAGTTTGACAAAACTAATTGATGAAAATACTCAGTACGTTAGCCTTATGCACGTCAACAACGAAAGCGGCGCAATAAATGATATAAAAACTTTGTGCGAAATAACCAAAAGAATAAATCCTAAGTGTCTGTTTATCTGTGACGGCGTACAAGCTTACGGCAAAATTCCTGTAAACGTAAAAAATTTAAATGTAGATTTTTATTCTGCGAGCGGGCATAAGATAAATGCGCCAAAGGGTATAGGTATCTTATACGCCAACAACAAAGTGCGTTTTAATCCGCTCATTATCGGCGGAGGTCAGGAGAGCGGTCTGCGCTCAGGTACCGAAAATATTGCAAACATTATGGCATTTGCTAAAGCATCTCAAAATGCTTTCAGCTCAATGTCAAATAGTAATATAAAATATCTCGAAATAAAGAATACTATTTTAGAAATAGTAACTAATAATTGCAATGATTTTTATGTCCTATGTGAAAAAGACAATTGTTCGCCTGCAATATTGACATTAATGTTTAAAGATATAAAGACCGAAGTTTTATTGCATATGTTAGAAAAAGAAGGATTTATTTTTGGGACGGGCAGTGCCTGCAGCAGTAAAAATAAAACCGGTCGGATAATATCAGCATTAAACGTTCCTATTGGTTACCGTGAGGGAATGGTGCGTATTAGCTTTGACAAATATATTGCAAAAGAAGACGCTGCTGAATTTGCTTTATGCTTGAGTTTAAGCGTTAACAATTTAAGAAATACAATAAGAAGAGGTTAATCGCATTAATCTGTTTTTTTTATTACTTATATAGTAAAAGAATATTGTATTTATTATTTGATTATTTTACTTAAGCAATTATTATACGAATCACAACTAATCGCCATCATGCATTAGCATATGGCTTCGCCATATTCTAATTAACAATAATAAGGTTGTAACAAGCTTATGTTGACTGCTTATTTTAACATATAAATAGTGTTGCGCTACAATCAAACCTTTAGTTTTGACCATAAAAACATAATCTAATTGTGTTAAGCTGTTGGCGCAAGTTAAATTAAATATTAAAACATTAATGTTTGTATTCTCATTATCTAATATTAAGTTGCATGAGCAAGGAATATTATTTAAAAGATACGGTGCTTTACGAGCACGAAAACTCTTACAGTAAGAAAAAATAATAACGAGAGGGGAAAAATGAATACGGTTATACTAATAAGGTACAGCGAAATTTTTTTAAAGGGTTCTAATAGGAGTTTTTTTGAAAACACGTTGTATAAAAACATTAAACAAGCAATAAGCGGCGAAGAGTATAAACTTGAGAAATACAGCGGCAGATATCTTGTAAGGGACTTTGATATCAATAAAAAACTATGGTTTATTGAACAGATAAGTAATGTATTTGGCGTTCATTCCCTTAGCGAAGCTTATGAGGTTGAAAGCAACATTGATGAAATTGCTTCTGCAGCGCTTTTATGCGCAAAAGGAAGCGGCTCGTTTAAAATATCCACAAACAGAGCCGATAAAACTTTTCCCTTAAAATCTTATCAAGTTTCAGCAGAGATTGGCGCAAGGGTATTAACAAAGTTTAATCAAATGCGTGTTGATTTGCATAACCCGGAGCAAGAGATTTTTTTGGATATGAGAGAAAACGGAAAAACACTTGTTTTCGGAAAAATTATCAAAGCGGTTAACGGTTTGCCCATAGGCGTGAGCGGAAATGGGCTTTTGTTGCTTTCGGGCGGAATAGACAGCCCCGTGGCTTGTTTTATGATGGCAAAAAGAGGTATGCTAATTAGGGCTATTCACTTTGCAAGTTATCCTTACACCAGCGAAGCCGCAAAACAAAAAGTCTTAAGTTTGGCAAAAATTTTAAAAAAATACTGTTTGCAATTTACCGTCGATGTAATATCTTTTACCGAAATTCAGACTCAAATTCATTTAAAGTGTCCTGAAAACATGATGATAACTATCATGCGACGTTTTATGATGCGAATAGCCAATATCTTAGCCAAAAAATACAACTGCGGAGCATTAATAACAGGCGAAAGTTTAGGGCAGGTAGCTAGTCAAACTCTTGAAAGTATAAATTGCACAAACAGCGTTATTGATTTGCCGGTATTTAGACCTCTTATAGGTTTTGATAAAGACGAAATTATCGACGTAGCACGCAAAATTGGCACCTTCGAAAC
>CALGIK010000187.1 GCA_937915515.1 uncultured Clostridia bacterium | reverse complement strand
GGGTATTCCGTTTTTGCGTGCGTAATTTATAAAGTCCCAGACAATAAGATAATATTCTACAAAGCCCTTCATGTTTACGATATTAAGCTCGTAGTCTGCCCGTGCTTGAATTTCGAACGTAATCTGTCCGTAACGGTGTTTTAAGCCTTGCTGAGTTAGATGCCTTAAAAACTCAAAAGGCGTCATACCGTTTTCGGGTCTATAGGGAGGTAAAAGCTGTTTACGGTCAATTGTCACGTTGCATTTGTCGGCAATAACCAAAGTGTTGCTTAAAGCGCGCGGAAATTGCTCAAAGCGCATTTTCATTTCGTCATAATCTTTTAAATAAAACTGGGTGCCTTCAAAACGCATGCGGTTAGGTTCGTCAACATAGCGTCCTGTCTGAATACACAGCAAAATATCGTGCATCTGTGCATCTTGTTCTGTCAGATAATGCACATCGTTTGTTGCGACCAACTCAACGTTATACTCCTCTGCTATTCTTACCAGTTTAGGAACAACGTAAATCTCCTCGGCTATGCCGTGGTCCTGCAATTCGATATAATAATCATCATTAAACAGTTCCTTATAATCTCTGACAATTTTCCGTGCTTGCTCATAGTCGCCTTCTCTTAAAAGGCGGGGCAATTGCCCTGCAATGCAAGCCGACAGACAAATTAAACCTTGACTATGCTCCTTAAGCGTTTTAAAATCGATACGGGGTTTATAATAAAAGCCGTCGACAAAAGCCATAGAATTTAATTTTACTAAATTTTTGTATCCGACATTGTTTTTGGCTAAGAGTATTAAGTGATTAAAATCACGCTTAAATTCGCCCGATTTGACAGTCATATCCTCTGTCATATAAAACTCGCAACCGATAATAGGTTTAACGCCTGCGGCGTTTGCAAGTTTATAAAACTGATATGCTCCGTACATATTGCCGTGATCGGTAATAGCGCAAGCAGGCATGTTTTTATTTAAACATGCCTCAAACAAAACGCTTTTGGGGTCGATTTTTTTAAGCTTGTCCCCGCTCGTCATCTGATTGATGCGTGTTGCTCCGTCTAAAAGACTGTATTCGGTATGCAAATGTAAATGCACAAATGGCTTATCTGACATTTTTTCCTCTGTAATTATTATTCTTTCAATTTGAGTGCTATTTCTGTTAGCTTTTGCATGCGGTGATTAAATCCGCTTTTTGAAAGCCCGCTTTTAAAAGCTAACTCCGCCATACTTAATGAAGGATTATCAAGCCTAAGTTTAGCGATAATAAATAAGTCCTCTGACAATTTTTCGAGACCTATTTTATTTTTTATTTTTTCGATTAAGCGTATTTGCTTTTCGGCGGCATTGATTGATTTGTCAATATTTGCGGTTATACAATTTGATTGTCTGTTGGCATTGTTTCGCAAACTTTTTTCTATCAATAAATTTTGCAAATACAAAACAGCATTATCGGCATTTAGATAAGCAAGCGTATCGCTTACGGTAGAGCTATCCTTAACATAAACTATATAACGGTCGTTACGCAAAAAATTTTTATAATTTAATCCTTCTTTTTTGAGTAACTCGATTAAGTCTAAAGCAAAAGATTCGTTGGATAAATCAAATTCCAAATGGTAGCTGACATTGGTTTTTATTTGCTCGTCAATGTTTTTTAGTCGCGGCATCATCACTATGCCGCATCCCAAAAACAAGCCCTTTATAAAACTTCTTCTACAGCAATCGTCTATGAGTAAATACCTATCAGTACCTTCATAAATTTTTGTTAAACCGTTTTCGTTAACAATAATGCGTGTCTCTTTAAGTATCGTTTCGTCAAAAATCCTGATGCTGTAAATGTTTCGTTTTTTTAAAGGATTTTCCTCTGTTTCTACACTGCTTGAATAGCCGTATATTTGATAAACTATTTTTTTCACAAATAAAATAAGCGCGCGGTTTTCGGTTGATAACACAAGCCCAATGCCGCAGCTGCTTATCAAAATACTGCCCGAAGCTCTAAAAACGGCAGACAAAAAAGCTACTTTGCAACAAGGCTGCATTTCGCTTAAGCCTGATATTATTTCCTTTTTGACTGCTTGAGTAAGAGACATTTATTTTTCCTGTGTTTATTAATTTTGTTTGCTAAAGGCAACCAATTTTTGCCAGTTTACTATACTCTCTTTGTTAAGATTTATCCTTTCCGCAACCGAAAGAGGGACTGATACCTCTCCTACCCGTCTAGGATTATGAGCGTCACTGTTGATTATAAACTTTACCCCTAACCTTTCCAACTCCAAAATTTCTTCATCCTTCATGCTGACGTGTTTGCCGTTAAGCTCTATCAACACTCCGTAATCCGCCGCCGCTTTGCCTACTTCGACAACGTCTACAATCATTCCAAAATTTAAGTGTGACAAGATATCTATATTTTGCGTTTTTATTGCTTTTATATATGCTCTTGTATTACGTTTGATTGCGCCGTCATCGTGATTACCGATAATTGCAGGAAAATTAAAAGTAATACTGTCAATTATGTTTTTTCCCCATACAAATTTATGAAAACCTGCTATGACATAATTAAAGATACTTCGGTCAAAATTTTGCAAATCTATCAGACCGTCGCTGCAATAAATATTGGACTCTATCCCCATAAAAACTTTTATATCGTTTTTAGCGTTGAGCTTGTCCACCTCGTCTCTCATCTTAAAAAGTTTGCGCTTGTTTGTGCCAAAATAGATGTGTTTAAGTCCATGGTCGGATAAACCTATCTGCTTAAGTCCTAGTTTTTTGGCTGCGGCGTAAATTTCTTCCGTCGTACCGGTAGCGTGACCAAATCCGCTATACTCCGTATGAATATGAAAGTCTCCCCAAATCATCGGTATCTCCTAAATATTTTACTTCTGTTTTTAATTTTACGCCGTAAACTTCGTAAACTTTTGAACCTACAATGTTGATAAGCGTTAAAAAGTCCTCAGTCGTTGCTTTGCCGGTATTGACAAAAAAACCTGCGTGTTTTTCGCTGACCTTAGCTCCGCCCACCGTCAAACCCTTAAAACCTAATTTATCTATCATTATTGCCGGACTTATACCTTCGTGCCGTTTAAACACGCTGCCAAAACTGGGAAAGTCGAGAGGCTGCAGGTTGCGCTTTAAGCTTTTTAATTTAGCCATTACTTCCTCTACCTTTTCTTTATCCGACTGTTCAAACTTGAAATACGCTCTTATTATTACCATACCGTTGTTTTCGAAAATACTGGTACGGTAGCCGAACATCAGCTGATTTGCATAAAAAACGTGTTCTCCGTTTTCGTCCGCCGCAATTACTTTTTGCACCTTATCTTTGACGGTGTAACCAAAACAGCCTGCATTCATTGCTACGGCGCCGCCTACCGTTGCCGGTATTGTTGATAAAAATTCTGCTCCGGTCAGTCCGTATTGCATTGCAAAATTGGCAAGCATTGCCGTCGTTGCACCTGCTTCGGCTGCAATTAAATCTTTTTCAAAAAAAATTTGACTTAAAAACCGTCCCGGTTTAATAATGACACCGTTAAAGCCCTTGTCGCTTGCTAGCACATTGCTGCCGTTGCCGAGTATAAAAAAAGGTATTTTGTTTTGCTTAACGATTCTTATAATTTTTATTAGCTGCTCACTGCTGTTAGGGCTTACCACTACCTTTGCTTTACCCCCTGTCTTTACGGTGGTAAGGGTGTTTAAATCGGCGTCAAAAATCATTTCTACTTCGTCATCGAATAAGTCTTCGTAAAACAATTTTATTATCTCCTTTCATTCTACACTATTTTTGTCGTTTTTTCAATTAACATAGGTAATTTTTTAAAAGGTTTTTTTGTCCGTCAAAAAGACATTTTTCGCTTGCAGTACGCAATCCTTCGATAATATTATTTGCGGCAAATACGCTCGGCGTTTTTACGTATTCCAAATTGTTTTGCAAAGCCGTCATGATTATATCCTGATAAGTATTTACCTTTGCTGCCGCCAACATAAACAATCCGCTTATTGTTGTCTGTGCTTCGTTTGAGGTAATATACTGAACAAATAGATTTGCATAGCGTGTTTTTATCGGGTCGCCTGTTTTGCCTACGGATATATATTGAATTAAATCATTATAACCGCTTAACGCCGCATATTCTACTTCGCTCAATTTGCCGTTGCTGACTCGATTAGCTAACCTGTAATAATCCCTTTGAGTGCCTAAAAGTATCGTTGCTTTGTTGTTGTTTAAAAAATTTTCGTATGCGCCGTATTGAGTAACATTATTGTCAAATATTGCCGCTCCTTCCTTATTTTTTGCCGCCGTATTGTATGCTAGAGCCGTCACAGGACTGTTAAATTGACCAAAGCCGCACGCTACCGAAGCAAGGGTTACGGTGTTTTTGCCTATCTTTTTAACCATTCCGCAATCGAAAACGTTTTGGGTAAGACTGCTAAATGTGCTGATTTTTGTTAAATTGTTTTTTAAAGCCGCTAAAATATAGCCTCCTGCCATGTAGGGTACAGCATATTGGTTTTCGTTTATAATACCGCCTTTGTTTAATGCGTCAAGAGTATTTAAAGCGCCCTCATAAGGGATAATGTAATTAAGTAAATGATACCCTACTCCGCCTCCAAAACTAATGAGGTCAAAAGAATAACCTTCGGACAAACGATTAATCAGTTGCTGATATGTTAATTTGCATACATCGATATAAATACCTTTATACTTTTTTTCAAAAGCAAGAGCGCGTCTTTTTAACCAGTCTGAGCGGCTTCCTAAACCGCCCTCAAATGTCTCGACGTGCCAAAGAGCAATAATGGCGGGTTTTGTTGAATCAATTTCTAATTGCGTTTTAATAGGCAGGTTGGGTAATATCCAAAATATAACGGAAGTTATTATTACCGTTAAAACCGCAACCGCTGCTGCTATTTTGATTTTTTGCGCCATAGTTTATTATATTGCCGCTAAATTTTTGATATGCTTTATATAAGATTTTGACTGTTGTTGATACTCATTATTAACTAATCATCTCATATAAATATCTTGATACGGACACCTGAAGTCCATTGACAATTAAGTGATATTTTGATATCCTCAATTTTGCAGGGAGTATGCTGTGGAAGAAATCAGTACAAAAGAAAAAGTCGAAATAGAGAAAAAACCTAAGCTTTGGACGAAGAATTTCACTATCATAATACTGGGCAGTTTTGTATCAATGCTCGGACATTCGTGCACCAATTTTTCTTTCAGCTTACTCGTTTTTGATAAAACGCAATCTGTGGCTCTTTACTCCTTAATGCTTGCGGCAGGAATTATCCCTCAGCTTTTTGTACCCATTTTTGCGGGTGCAGTGCTGGACAGACACAGCCGCAAAAACGCTATCTATATAATCGATTTTATTTACACTTTTTTATTTGTCGGTCTTTTTGTTTTGACCTACATAAATTATTTTAATTATGCCGTTTATTTCGTAATAATGTTTGTATTCGGATGCCTTAATTCCTTTTATACGGTAGCATACGACAGCTTATATCCTAATTTAATCAGCAAAGGCAATTATGATAAGGCCTATAGCGTCAGCAGTCTTATTTATCCTATTGCAAGCACTATAATGATACCGATTACAGGAATAATATATGAAAAAGTAGGTTTAATCCCTCTTTTTCTGGGCAGTGCAGTGCTGTTTTTGGTTACAGCACTGGTTGAAACACGTATTGACTGTGCTGAACCTCATTTGATTAAGCTTAAAGCTGAAAAAGAAAGCGGTGCCGATATGGTAAAGATCAATCCCTTTAAAAAATTCGGCAACGATTTGGTTTTTGGGATGAAATATTTAGAAAAAGAAAAGGGATTAAAAAGCATAACCGCCTTCTTTTTTTGCACCACATTAGCAGGTTCTGTCCTCTCGACACTCTACCTGCCTTACTTTAAAACAGAATACGCAGACGGAATTTTTTTATTTAACAATTCCTTTATACTGACGGCAACGCTCATGTATTCTGTAATAATGGTATCTAACACAATCGGAAGACTTCTGGGAGGGCTTTTTCATTATTTTGTAAAGCTGCCTCCTCATAAAAAGTACAATATCGCTATTTCGGTTTATATAACATTAAGCCTAATAGACGGTGCTATGCTTTTTATGCCCTATCTGGCGATGCTAATATTAAACCTTGCAGGCGGATTTTTAGCGGTAAACAGTTTTAACATCAGGATAAGCGGCACTCAAAATTATGTGCCCGACAGCGTACGCGGCCGCTTTAACGCTACTTTTGTGCTATTGACAAATGCCGGCAGTATTATCGGACAACTGTTAACAGGCAGATTAGGAGATATTTTAGCTAAACCTCATATTGCTTTAGGCGCAATGGTGTTTAATACTATTGCAATTTTTGCTATAATTTTAAGAATGCGCAAATACATCAAGCCTATCTACAACAGTACAAAATAACTATGTTTACGATATATTAAAATATTTGCCCTTTTATTAATCATATTTATTAAAATAATCAAAAATATTTTGTGCTATAGACTTGTTTATCCCCTCGGTTTTTGATAGTTCGTCCAAAGTGGCTTTTTTTATGCTTTCGATGTTTTTAAATTTTTTCATCAACGCCGCTTGCCGTTTTTCACCTACTCCCTCAATTTCCTTAAGTTTGGATTTAAAAGCGTTTTTGCCGTGCAGCTGTCTAAAATACGTAATAGCAAAACGGTGCGCTTCGTCACGAATGTTTATCAACAAATTTAAAGCATAACTGTCTAAGGGAAGCCTAACGGGTGTTTTATTGTTAAGAGTATACACAAGCTCCTCTCTTTTAGCCAGAGACACCATTTCCGTTTTTATGCCGCTTTCGTCCATTGCCTCTTTAGCATATTTTAACTGTCCTAAACCTCCATCGACAACAATCAAATCAGGAGCTATGCCAAATTTGTCGTCTTTATTTTTTATGCGCTCAAAACGGCGCAGCAAAACCTCCTTCATACAGGCAAAATCGTTTGCGCCTTCCACGGTTTTGATTTTAAAGCGCCGATAATCTTTAGGAGATTTTTCTCCGTTAATTGCCACCACCATACTTGCAACTTTATCCACTCCGCTGATGTTGCTTATATCGTAACATTCAATGCGCCTTGGCAAAACGCTTAGCTTCAAAAGTTCTTTCAGTTGAGTGATTGCCCCTTCTGTGGCGGCAATTTTACGTTCCTCCGCCGCTAAACTCTTTTTTAGATATTCCTTAGCGTTTTGTAAACTCATCTCTAACAGTTGTCTTTTGTCGCCTTTTAGCGGCACTTTAAGCGATGTCTTGCGCTTAAATTTTTTGGTCAGAAACTGCTCGAAATCAGAAGAACCTTCAATTGATTTGTTAGTCAGCACCTCTCTTCCTGCGTCATTTGTGTTTTGATAATATGCGTTTAAAAAAGCCGATAAGGTTTGCGCTTCGTCGATACCGGCATCAGTAACCATATAATTTTTTGAAGAAAAAACCCTTCCGCCTCTGATAAGCATCATATTTACTGCGCTTAACGTCCCGTCGCAGGAAATTGTAAACACATCATAATCGACAAGTTTGCCCAGTGTCGCTACCTTGGTTTGCGACAAGCTTTTGATTAGCTCGTACTGATATCTGTATTTTAAAGCGTCTTCAAAACGCAATTCGTCGCTGGCTTTTTTCATCCGTTCCAATAAAATATTTTGCGCTTCAACTGTATCGCCCTTTAAAAAACGCGAACATTTTTCGATTAGCTTTGAGTAATCCTCCTTGCCGATTTTTCCGATACAGGGCGCACTGCACACGCTCAAATGATAATTAAGGCAAGGACGAAAATTTTTTGGCAGGCGTTTAAAATCAAAATTACAGTTACGGGTAGGATATAACTCGTTAAGGATTTTTAATAATTCCTTGACACTGCCCATTATTGGTCCGTAATATTTAGCGTTGTCAGGCAAAATCTTTCTCGTCGGAATAAGTTTCGGAAAATTTTCCTTTAAATTGATTTTAATAAAGGGATATTGCTTATCGTCTTTAAGCATTATATTAAAAGGCGGCGAATGTTTTTTTATTAAAGTATTTTCCAACGCAAAAGCATCCGTCTCGCTTTCGGTCAAGATATATTCCATATCTGCAACGTATTTAAGCATAACGGATACTTTATAAGGCTTAACAGCACTCTCAAAAAAATACTGTTTTACCCTGTTTTTTAAATTTTTTGCCTTGCCGACGTATAGTACCTTACCCTCTGTATCGTAATAAATATAAACGCCGCTTTTTTCGGGCAATTGCGCTAATTTTTGCTGCAAATCCATATAACAATTATAGCACAAACATAGCTTTGATTAAACAAGAAAAATACGTTAGCCGCAAAATTCTACTCCAAACAACAGTACCTGATTGATTTTTGTATCTGCTAGGCTATAAAAAATTACCTTGCCTTGCCTGTCGCACTTTACTATCCCTTGGCTTTTTAAAATTTTAAGCTGATGCGATACCGTTGTCTGATTTAGATTGCATACCTCGGCTAAATCAGATACACACAGCTTTTTTATTGCCAAAGCGCTTAGTACCCTAAGTCTGGTACTGTCTGCAAAAGCAGCAAAGAAGCGGGAAAGCATATCTGCGTCTTGTCCCGTCGGCAAATAATATAAAATTTCTTTTTTTGCGGCATTATCCAAAATTTTCATCATAAATATTTTAACGAAGGAACATTTTAAAAAAATAAGACATATTGTAATACAAAAGCGACTTTTGTATAATAGGAGGGGCATTATGGGCATAACGTCAAATTTACTCTATTTATTACTGCTTTACGCAGTTTTGGATAAGGAAGGCAAATTGAGCGTATGTGCGGGACTGCTGATAGCCATAGGCATAATAGTTTGCACCAGTTGCTGTTTCAACGGTTTTAATAATCCATGCAACAGGGTAGTGCCGCCGTTAAGCATTACCAATCCGTTCTTGTTTAACAATGCGTTAATATAAACATATTTAGATAAATTGTTCAGTAATTTAGACCGAAAAGAATTTTTCGGTCTTTTTGTATTTAATGTCTGAAAAATTTAGGTAAAACAGCTTTTAGCCATTTGATAATGTATGTAAAAATATAATCGTAAGCAAAAAGCGATACTTGTGCAGCAAAAAGTATTATATAAAGATACCAACTTTGTTGAAAGACAGCATTCCAGCTTTCGGGAAAAACAAAATAAAAAAAAAGCATATATGCAACAAAGCAAATTTCAAAGGTGATTATTTTTATCAGCCATTTGTATAATTTACGCATTGATGTTAAATCGACGTAATATTTTACAACCGTAAAGGGTGCAATAAGCAGAGCAAATGTGATAATTTCCAGATACATACCCGAAATAAAAGTTGCTAAAACTACCGATACAGTATAGCATGTAAAAACATATAAAAAGTTTTTTGGTGCTAAAACGGCATTTGCGATAAGACATACTGCCGCTAAAAACGACGCTGATAAGGAAAAGGAGGTAAACGCTCCTATTAGCAAAAATACAACCGCAAGCGCACTCATTATGCCGCATAGTGCAATTTTTTTAGCTCTGCTCATTTAAAAACCGCCGCAACCTCGGCAACAGCAATCACAGCAAAGATTTGCCAAACATATATCTCCGCAACAGCTGCCCGTACACGTGCCGTTGTTGCCGTAATTAAAAGGCTCATTAATAGGACGGGAATAATTTTCACCCCGCAAACTTTCGGGTGAGACTGTTTTGCTTGCTAATATTTTGTCAAGCTTTGCTAAACTGTCTCTGTATTTTAGATTGTCAGGCTGCATATTAACAGCCATCTCCAATTGTTTTTTTGATTCTATATACCAGCTTTTTTTGTAAAAAATGATTGATTGCAAATAATGCCATTCGGCATCTCTGTAGCTGGTATCATCCAACATTTCCTGCGCCGTATTTATATCGCCTCTTTTTATGCAATCTTCCACTCTGTCGTAAAAACTGTTGCCGTTTTTTTCGGAACGCTGCC
>CALGIK010000186.1 GCA_937915515.1 uncultured Clostridia bacterium | reverse complement strand
GCGTCGGCGACACCGTATTGATTGAGGAAACACGTAAATTGAGCAAGGACAAAAACTGGCGCCTTGTAGAAATCGTGGAAAAAGCTAAGTAAGGAGAAAACTATGATACAATCGTTTACAAGATTAAAAGCAGCCGACAACTCAGGCGCTAAGGAAATAATGTGTATCAAAGTGCTCGGCGGTTCCATGAGAAGGTTCGGTAATATCGGCGACATCATAGTGGCAAGCGTAAAAAGCGCTAACCCCGGCGGTGTAGTCAAAAAAGGCGACGTGGTGAAAGCTGTTATTGTTCGCAGCGCAGCGGGCATCAACCGTAAAGACGGTACGCATATCAGATTTGACGATAACGCCGCTGTTATTATCGATACTCAAAAGCAACCCAGAGGCACCCGCATTTTTGGACCGGTCGCAAGAGAACTGAGAGAAAAGGACTATATGAAAATAGTGTCTCTCGCTCCCGAAGTGCTGTAAGGAGGAACGTATGGCAAAATTGAATGTTAGAAAAGACGATACCGTAGAGATAATCGTAGGCGCTAAATCCGATAAGCACGCAGTTAAGGGTAAAAGAGGCAAGGTTATTAAGGTTGACGTTGATAATGCGCAGGTTATGGTGCAGGGGCTTAATATCGTTAAGCGTCACACCCGCCCCAAAAACGCTCAGTCGCAAGGCGGAATAGTCGAAAAACCCCGTATGATAGACGTCAGCAACGTAGCAGTGGTTTGCCCCTCATGCAACAAGGCAACAAGAATTAACAAAAAAGCCGTAGAAGATAAAGACGGCAAAACAAAGTTTGTTCGTTGCTGCCACAAGTGCGGCGCTATTATCGAAGTTAAAGCGGCTAAAACAAAGAAGAAAGCAACAAAAAAGTCGACAAAGAAGGCGGAAAATACAGCCGAAGCAACAACCACTGAAACCGTTGCTCAAAAGACTGAATAGGGAGGAGCAAAATGGCAGAAAAAACAAAAACAGCCGCGCCCGAATCGGAAAAAGCGGAAGTAAAGACTGAAAAGGCTGTAAAAGCAAGTAAACCCGCCGAAAAAACGGAAAAAGCAGTGAAATCAACTAAACCTGAAGCTGAAAAAGCGGAAGTAAAAAAGGAAAAGGTTGTGAAATCAACTAAACCTGAAGCAGAAAAAGCGGAAGTAAAAAAGGAAAAGGTTGTGAAGTCAACTAAATCTGAAGCAGAAAAAACTGAAAAAGCAGCTGAAAAAGCTATAAAAGCAGATGCACCCGTTGAAAAGACGGAAAAAGCGGTAGAAAAAGCAGTAAAGACAACTAAAACGGAAGCAGAAAAAGCCGAAGTAAAGACGGAAAAGGCTGTAAAAGCAACTAAACCCGTTGAAAAAACAGAAAAAGCCGTTAAGGCAACTAAACCCGCCGAAAAAACAGAAAACAGGTTGAAACTACGTTATAAAAACGAAGTTGCTCCCGCTTTATATAAGCATTTCAATTATAAAAACGTAAATGAGATACCTAAGCTCGTAAAAATCGTTATTAACAGCGGTTTAGGCGACGTAAAAGATAACTCCAAGAGTTTTCAGGTGGGTGTGGATGAGCTTAAAAGCATATCCGGTCAAAGACCCGTCGTTACAAAAGCCAAAAAGAGCGTAGCTAACTTTAAGGTGCGTGAAGGTCAATCGATAGGCGCCAAGGTAACTCTGCGTGCGGAAAGAATGTATGAGTTTTTGGATAAGCTTATTTCCATTGCACTCCCAAGAGTCCGCGATTTTAGAGGCGTGCCGACAAACTCCTTCGACGGCAGAGGCAATTACAGTTTAGGCATTAAGGAACAACTAATCTTCCCCGAAATTATTTTTGACCAGGTGGAAAAAACAAGAGGTTTTGATATAACCTTTGTCACCAGCGCTCAAACAGACGAGGAAGCTAAGGAATTACTAAAGCTGATGGGAATGCCTTTTAAGGCGTAAGGAGTAAATAAATGGCAAAAAAATCTTTGATAAATAAACAACAAAAGCCGGCTAAGTTTTCTACACGCAAGTACACCAGATGCACTATCTGCGGCAGACCCCATGCGGTTTTACGCAAGTACGGCATTTGCAGGATATGTTTTAGGGAAAAAGCCTACAAAGGCGAAATCCCCGGCGTAAAAAAAGCAAGCTGGTAAGGATAGGAGGATAAATAAAAATGGTAGTAACAGATCCTATCGCGGATATGCTGACGAGAATACGCAACGCCCTTGTGGCAAATCACGGCGACGTGATAGTGCCTGCTTCTCAGACCAAAAAGGCAATTGCGCAAATTCTTTTGGAAGAAGGATACATCAATAACGTAGAAGTACTTTCCGATCCCATTCAGGATAATCTTAAAATTACTTTAAAGTACAGCAAAAACGGTAAGGTTTTAAGCGGATTAAAACGCATAAGCAAGCCGGGACTCAGAGTGTACGCAAAAAGTAACGAATTACCCAGGGTATTAAAGGGACTTGGCATTGCCGTTATTTCTACCTCAAAAGGTATTATGACGGACAAAAATGCCAGAGAGCAAAACTTAGGCGGCGAAGTCATCGCCTACGTATGGTAAGGAGGAAATTATGTCAAGAATAGGCAGAGAACCAATTACCATTCCCGCAGGCGTCGAAGCCAAATTGGACGGTACTGTTGTTACAGTTAAGGGTCCAAAAGGTACTTTAAACAGAGATATAGGAAACAGCATCAAGTGCGAAATTAAGGATAAAACTATACGCTTTACACGCAGTAACGACGAGAAGGAAATAAGAAGCAAGCATGGCTTATACCGCGCTTTAATCAACAATATGGTAAAAGGCGTAACGGAAGGTTATGTTAAGTCTTTGATTATTAACGGAGTAGGTTACAAGTGCAGCGTCAGCGGAAACAAACTGATTTTAAACATCGGTTATTCGCATCCTGTTGAAATGCTTGCGCCAAATGGCATAGCTTTTGAATGCCCCAGTGCCACGGAAATTTTGGTAAAAGGCATTGACAAAGAGTTAGTCGGTCAAACGGCTGCAAACATCAAAGCCACGCGTGAAGTCGAACCTTACCACGGATACGGCGTCAGATATAAGACCGACGTTGTGATTCTTAAGGAAGGCAAGAAGGCAGGTAAATAAGGGGAGCAGAAAATATGATTAGCAAATTAGATAAAAATGCGGACAGATTAATCCGCCACGAAAGAGTGCGTAAGCAAATTTTCGGCACCGAATTAAAGCCAAGGCTTAATGTATACCGCAGCACCAATTATATATATGCCCAAATCATTGACGACGTAGAGGGCAAAACCCTGGTCAGTTCATCTTCTTTAGTGTTGGCAAAAACCTTAAAAGACAAAAACAAGTGTGATGCAAGCAAGGAAGTAGGTAAAGACATCGCTAAAAAAGCGTTGGAAGCCGGCATAACTGAAGTAATATTTGACAGAGGCGGTTATATTTATACGGGAAGAGTGGCTAAATTGGCGGAAGGCGCCAGAGAAGCCGGTCTTAAGTTTTAGGAAAAGGAGCAATATTTATGAGTGAAGAAGTTTTGACAAATGCCGCAGAAAATGCGGAAATTACCGAAAATACAGTTTCCGATACCGAAAACAAAAGACGTGACAACAAAGACAGGCGCGGTCCTCGTGACGGTAAAAGACCTTTTAACAAAAACAAACGTCCCGAAGAAGACGACGGTCTTATTAAAAAGACAGTTTCTATCAACAGAGTAGCTAAGGTTGTTAAGGGCGGCAGAACTATGCGTTTTTCGGCATTAGTTGTTGTAGGCGACGGAAAAGGCAAAGTGGGTGTTGGTATGGGCAAAGCTGCGGAAGTACCGCAAGCTATCGAAAAAGCGACTCAGCAAGCAAAAAGAGCTATGGTTGATATCAGTTTAAAAGGCACTACTATTCCTCACGAAACAAACGGTGTTTTTGGCAGAGGTCACGTGCTGCTTTTACCGGCGCAGGAAGGTACCGGAGTTATTGCGGGCGGAAGTGTGCGCAGCGTTTTGGAAGCCGTCGGCATTAAAGATATCCGTTCAAAGAGTTACGGTACAAACAACCCCATAAATTGCGTAAAGGCAACTTTTGAAGGCTTAAAGAGTCTGCGCACTGCGGAACAAATCTCTCTATTGCGCGGCAAAGCCGTTCAAGAACTATGAGGAGGTAAAAATGACTAATATTTTTAACGGTCATGTAGTTAAGGAAGCAAAATCACCTCTCTTTAAAAATAAATTTAAGAAAGGCGAAGCTCCTTACGCTAAGAGCGACAAAAAAATAAAAGTAACTTTGGTTAAAGGCACAATAGGCTGCTTAGAGGATCAAATAAAGACCGTTGAGGCTTTAGGCTTAACCAAGATACGTTCTTATAAAATTCACTCCGACAACGAGGCTATACGCGGCATGATTTTTAAAGTCAAGCACCTTGTCAAAGTTGAAGAAGTAGGAGGCGACAAATGAGAATACACACACTTACTCCAAGCGCCGGAAGCACCACAAAGCCAAAAAGATTAGGCAGAGGTATCGGCAGCGGACTGGGAAAAACAAGCGGCAAGGGACATAAAGGACAATGGGCTCGCAGCGGCGGAGGTGTCAGACCCGGTTTTGAAGGCGGCACAATGCCGTTAATACGTCGTTTGCCAAAACGCGGTTTTTACAATAAGTTCGAAAAAACATATGCAATTATTAACCTAAACGAGTTGGAAAAATTTGACAACGGCACAACCGTCACACCCGAACTGCTGTTAGAGATGGGTATTGTAAACAATAAAAACAACGCAGGACTTAAAGTTTTGGCGGTAGGCAAACTTACCAAGTCACTGACGGTTTATGCGCATAAGTTTTCGGAAACGGCAAAAGCCGCTATCTTAAGCGCAGGCGGCAAAGCTGAGGTAATTGAATAATGATTGAGACTTTAAAGAACGCCTTTAGGATAAAGGAAATCAGAAATAAAATTTTAATGACCATCCTGCTGATAGTTATCTACCGTTTAGGTTGTTTTATACCCGTTCCGGGCATTGCTACGGGGGCTTTTGGAGAAGCCGTCGAGGGCAACACCTTTTTCGGTATTATGAGCGCAATCACTGGCGGTGCTTTAAGTCAAGGGACGCTGCTGGCAATAGGCATTTCCCCTTATATCAATGCTCAAATTATTATGCAGTTGCTCACCGTCGCAGTGCCCGGCTTAGAAAGACTTTCGAAGAACGGCGAAGAAGGCAAGCGCAAAATCACCAGAATAACAAGATGGGTTACCTTTGTAATCGCTATCATAAACGCAGTAGGTATACTGTTTGCTTTCAGAAATCAGGAATTATTTGATACTGCGATGTTCGGAGCGGCATTGGCCGTACCCGAATGGCTGTTGTTTATATTTGTTACCATTATCTTTGTGGCGGGCAGTATGCTTACCATGTGGATAGGCGAACGTATAACGGAATACGGTGTCAGCAACGGTATTTCTATGCTTATTTTTGTAGGCATTATTTCTACCGCAGGCACTTCGATTTTAGCCACCTTTAGTTCTGTCTTTACAAACGGATTTGAAGCGGGCGGCGGATGGACTTTGATAACCTTTATTCTTATCCTTTTATTAGTGTTTACTTTTATAGTATTTGTAGACGGAGCCGAAAGAAGGATAAAAGTTCAATATGCAAAACAAATAAAAGGCAATAAAATGTACGGCGGACAATCCACATATATTCCCATAAAAGTCAATGCCGGCGGCGTTCTGCCTATGATTTTTGCTTTTTCGTTGATGAGCTTTTTGCCTATGATATTCAGCTTTTTTGGTACTGGCGAAGGCACTGCTGCTGATTGGTGGAACAAAAATATGACAGCTAACGGAGGCACTTGGTGGGGTTCGCTGATATATTTGGTAAGCCTTACGATACTTATCTTCTTGTTTAGCTTTTTCTATTCGCAAATACAGTTTAATCCTGCCGAAATAAGCAAAAACGTACAGCAAAACGGCGGATTTATACCCGGGATAAGACCGGGAAGAGAAACAGCCGATTTTCTGACAAAAACTGTTTCCCGCATAACTTTTTGGGGAGCGATATTTTTGGCGATTATGGCACTGTTACCGTCAACGGTATTTCAGTTGGTGGGCAATCAAGGCTTAACAAGCGCATATTCGGCAACGGGCTTGCTCATTGTGGTAAGTGTTGCATTGGAATTTGATAAGTCTTTACAAAATCAGATAATGATGCGTCATTATAAAGGATTTTTAAAATAGGCGATAAATGAAAAAGAATTTAAAGATTGTTTTGACGGGCGCCCCCGGAGCGGGGAAGGGCACGCAGGCATCTCGGTTGGCGGCAATGCTAAATATTCCGCAGATATCGACGGGCGACATTTTTAGATTTCATATCAGAAACCAAACGCCTCTTGGCATAAAAATAAAGGCAATTCTTGACGAAGGCAAACTTGCACCCGACAATGATGTACTTGCGATTGTAAAAGATAGGTTGAGTTTAACCGACTGTAATAACGGTTTTATTCTCGACGGGTTTCCCCGTACATTGGGGCAAGCGCAAGCATTTGACAAGATATGTAAAATTGACTGTGTGATTAACCTAACCGTCAGCGAAGAAAAATTGCTTTGTAGACTGACCGGCAGACGCACCTGCAAAAGCTGCGGAAACATTTGTCACTTGTCTTCCTTAAACGGAAAAACAGATTGTCCTGTTTGCAACGGCGAATTGTATATACGTGACGACGACAAGGTTGAAACAGTGCAAAAAAGATTGTCTGTCTATACTATTCAAACAAAACCGATATTGGAGTTTTACGAAAATAAGGGTTTACTGGTTAATATTGACGGAGACCAGTTGCCTAAAAACGTATTACAAGATATTGAGCAAGCTTTAAATAAACTATGATTAACATAAAAACACCCGAGCAATTAGAGTATATGAGAGCTGCAGGTAAGGTTGTCGCTGATACTCTCAAGCTTTTAGAGGATAAAATATGCGTAGGCATCAGCACTTATCAGCTTGACAAAATTGCACATGACTTTATTGTTAAATGCGGCGCACGACCCAACTTTTTGCATTACAGAGGTTATCCGTCTTCTGTATGCATATCGATTGACGAAGAGGTAGTACACGGAATACCCGATAAGCATCGTTTTATTGAGGAAGGTCAAATTGTGTCCGTTGATTTAGGGGCAGTAATGCACGGCTACAACGGCGACGCAGCAAGGACCTTTTGTATAGGACAGGTCAGTCAACAAAAACGCACTCTGGTAGAAGTTACAGAGCAATGTTTTTTTAAGGCGTTAAGCGTTGTAAAAAACGGGGTGCGTTTAGGGGATATAGGCTGGGCGGTGAGCCAACACGCACAAAGTTTTGGCTTTGGCGTGGTGACAGAGCTTGTTGGTCACGGGATAGGCAGCACTCTTCACGAAGACCCGAATGTACCAAACTACGGCATTAAAGGCAGGGGAATTCGACTTGCCACAAATATGACCATATGCATTGAGCCTATGATTAATATGGGCACATCGGAAGTTGTTTTTTCGCCTAACGGATGGACGGCAATTACCAAAGACCATATGCCGTCAGCGCATTACGAAAACACTATCGTCATCACCGATAACGGTGCGGAAATTTTAACAAAGTGATATGCAAAAAACAAATAAGGAAATAGACATCGGAAGCGTAGTTTATTCGCTTAAAGGCAGAGATGCCGGGTGCTGTTTTGCTGTTGTTGCATTTTTTGACGATAACACCGTAAAAATTTGTGACGGACAAAGACATAAGCTTAACAGTCCCAAGCGAAAAAACATAAAACACTTAATTTCTACAGGCGCTAGTTTAGACACTATTTCGCAAAAAATAAAACAAGGCAAAAAAGTATTTGACAGCGAAATTTATAGCGCTTTACGAAATATACAGCAAAGTTCACAAAGCAATGAAAATGAGGAATAAACATGTCAAAGGATGACGTTATTGAAGTCGAAGGCAAAGTAGTGGAAGTCTTGCCCAATGCAAACTTTATTGTTGAATTGAGCAACAATCATAAAATCACTGCCTACATAGGCGGAAAATTACGCATGCATTATATAAAAATAATGAAAGGCGACAGCGTTACGGTAGAAATGAGTCCTTATGACTTGACAAAAGGCCGCATTATCTGGCGCAGCAAATAAAAATAGGAGGACTTAACAAATGAAAGTCAAACCAAGTGTAAAACCCATGTGCGATAAATGCAAAGTAATTAAGCGCAACGGCAAAGTTATGGTAATTTGCAGCAAGTATCCTAAGCACAAACAAAGACAAGGCTAAAAATAATCCCTGATGCGGTCAAGCTTATCATTCCAAATTAAAGCTTGATTGTGTTTAGCGGCGTTACATATTAAAAAAAGTTTAAGGAGATTTTTAAATGGCTCGTATTTCCGGTATAGATTTACCCAGAGAAAAACGTATAGAAATCGGTCTGACCTATATTTACGGCATAGGTTTGCCGACAGCACAAAAAATTCTTGCGGAAACCGGCGTCAGTCCCGATATCCGCGTAAAGGACCTTACGGATACGGACGTGTCCAAACTACGTGAATATATCGAACATAAGCTTCAAGTTGAAGGCGACCTCAGAAGGACAGTCACGCTTAACATCAAGAGGATGATAGAAGTAGGAAGTTACCGCGGCATACGCCACAGAAAGGGTTTGCCGGTGAGAGGTCAGTCAACCAAACAAAATGCGCGTACACGCAAAGGCCCCAAGCGCACTGTTTCCCGCGCTAAAAAGGCGGAGAAATAAGGAGAGTAGATTATGGCAGTTAAAAAAGTCAGCAGAAAAAAGAAGGATATCCGCCGCGTAGACAACGGTCAGGTGCATATTCATGCATCTTTTAACAACACAATAGTATCGGTTACAGATACAAACGGCAATTTACTTTCGGCTTGCAGCTCGGGCAGTTTAGGCTTTAAAGGCAGCAGAAAGAGTACGGCTTTTGCAGCTCAGCAGGCAGCGGAAACAGCGGCAAAGGCAGCTAAGGAATACGGTTTGCGTTCTGTCGAAGTTTATGTTAAGGGACCCGGTCAAGGCAGGGAATCGGCAATCAGAGCCATGCAGTCGGCAGATTTAGAAGTCACGCTGATAAAAGACGTGTCTCCCATACCCCACAACGGTTGCCGCCCGCCAAAACGCAGGAGAATATAAAGGAGAGTAATTATGGCAAAATACACATCGGCGGATTGCCGTCTATGCAGAAGAGAAAATCAAAAGTTATTTTTGAAAGGCGATAGATGTTATTCACAAAAATGCGCAATTACCAGACGCGCTAAAATTCCCGGAGTGCAATGGGCGGGACGCAAAAAGATTACCGAATACGGTTCGCAGTTGCGCGAAAAGCAAAAGGCTAAAAGAATATACGGCTTGCAGGAAAAGCAATTTCATAGATATTACACCGAAGCGGAGCGCATAAAGGGCGTTACGGGTACTAATATGCTCATCATGCTTGAAGAGCGTTTAGACAACGTAGTATACCGTATGGGCATCGGTTCGAGCCGCAGCCAGAGCAGGCAATTAGTTAATCACGGTCACATCACCGTAAACGGCAACACAGTAACAATTCCTTCATATTTAGTCAAAGCCGGCGACGTTATCGCAGTTAAAGAGACTAAAGTCGACAAAGCGTATTTTAAGGAACTTAAAACTCTTAAAAAACCCGCAAATCTCCCCAAATGGTTGGATTTTGACAACGCTACCTTAAGCGGCAAAATATTGGCAAAACCGCAAAGGGAAGACGTAGACCTTACAATTGCGGAACATATGATTGTTGAGTTGTATTCCAAGTAAGATCAATTACTAAATTCATCCAAAAATAAATATAAGGAGATAGTTCGATATGATGGAAATAGAAACCCCAAAAATCACTGTTGATGAAAACGAAAACGGTTCTAAAATAACGATAGTTGTCGAACCGTTGGAAAGAGGTTTTGGTATTACTCTCGGTAATTGTATGCGCAGAGTGCTTCTCTCCTCTTTGCCGGGCGTAGCGGTGGTGGGCATCAAAATCGACGGAGTGCAGCATGAGTTTTCAACAATCGAAGGGATAACCGAAGATGTTGCGGAAATAATTTTAAACATTAAAAACTTGACGCTAAAATCAAGCAATGATGCCGACGACTTCCGTAAAACCTTATCGATTAACAAAATAGGTCCTTGCGAGGTTTTTGCCGGCGACATAAATACCGACGCCGAAGTTGAAATTTTAAATCCCGATTTGCATTTGTGCACAATCGCCGAAGGCGGCAGGCTTAATTGCGAGCTGACCGTTGGCAGAGGCAGAGGATATGTATCGGCGGAAAAGAATAAGGAAGTAAATAAAGAGCTAAAACTCAATTATCCTATAGGTTTTATCCCGACGGACAGCATTTATGCCCCCGTCAAAAAGGTAAACTACAACGTTGAAGCCGCACGTGTAGGTCAAAATATCGGCTTTGATAAGCTGACGCTTGAGGTCGAAACCAACGGCGCATTCAGCGGCAGGGAAATCGTCAGTTTGGCGGCAAAAATATTAAACGAGCATATCGGTATGTTTGTAAAACTTTCCGAGCTGGGAGACCGTGAATATATGGTTAACAGGCAGGAAGACCAACAGCAGAAGATACTTGATAAGAGTATCGACGACATGGATTTGTCGGTACGCAGTTACAACTGCTTAAAGCGCGCAAATATCCAAACTGTCGGCGATCTCACACGCAAAACCGAAGAGGATATGCTTAAAGTCCGCAACCTCGGAAGAAAATCACTGGACGAAGTCATAGCAAGACTTGAAGCTTTCGGTCTTTGCTTAAAAGTAAAAGAAGATTAGACAATTAGGAGGATACCACAATGTCAAATAAATTAGGTAAAGCAACGGACCAGAGGCTGGCTTTGTTAAAAAATCAGGTATCGTACCTTTTGTGGAACGGCAAAATAGAAACAACCTACGCCAGAGCAAAAGCAATACAAAAGTTGGCTGATAAATATCTGACACTCGCAATAAACACTTATCAAGACGTGATTAAAGTTACCAAAAACAAAAAAGTTAAGGGTGTTGATACAAAGGTCGAAGTACTTAACGACGGTCCTACAAAATTATCTGCAAGGCGTAGATTGATGGCGAGTTTAAGCGATATGCAGGAAACAAAAGGCAAAAAGGAAAGTCTTACGGCGTATAAATTGCGCACGGAAGACGTCAAACATCCTTTGATCGAAAAAATGTTTAACGAGTACGCACCGAAATTTGATAAACGCGCTCAGGAATTGGGTCAAAAAGGCGGATATACCACCGTTCACAATTTGGGGATGCGCAGAGGCGACGCAGCAGAGATGGCTTTGATAGAAATTTTGCCTATCTAAGTTAAGTTAGAAGCAGCACAACGGTTTTACTTGGGTAAAGCCGTTTTTTATACCTCAAAAGAAAACAGAAAACGAGTTTTTTTATAATTAGTAAGGGTTTAAAAAGAACGGGTTTTGGCTCTTAGATACATATATAAAAAATAGACATTGAGTCAAAATTATGAGACAGTGTTTAGTTGTAAAAAATTTTTGATTATGGTAATATAACAAATAACGGTGAAGAAGTGATTTTAACAAAATTTTTGGTTGTGGGGTTAGGAAATCCCGATGAAAAATACTTAAATACTTATCACAACGTAGGATTTAATGCCGTCAACCACTTTGCAAAGACCCTTAATATATGTTTTGATAAGGGGGAATGCCGCGCTTTGACGGCGCACACTAAAACAGAAAGCGCAAAGGTTATTCTGGCAAAACCTATTACTTATATGAACTTATCCGGCGAAAGCGTGAGAGAACTTGTTAACAAGTATAAAATAGAACAGCCTCATTGCATCATAGTATACGATGATGCCGATTTGCCGTTGGGTAAAATCAAAATATGCCGTGACGGAAGCGGCGGCAGCCATAACGGTATGCTTAACGTCATCCAAAATATGGGTACGCAAGACATTTACCGTCTGCGTGTAGGCATAGGCCGCCCGTCGGAAGAAAATATGGCGCTTATGGATTATGTTTTAAGCAAAGTGAGCGAGCAAGCGTCGTTAGCTTTAAATCAAGCATACATTACGGCGGCAAAAGCGTTAAATGATTTTTGTAACGGCAAACCGATAGATTATTTAATGCTTAATTACAACCATAAATAGCAATAAAGTTAACATTAATAAGCAATAAATGTACTGCCAATTATATAATCTAAATAATTATCCTCTTTATGCCGAATTGTACGGCACTGTACGCGGAAATAAAACCACCGCGGCTTTTGGCGTGCAATCAGCGGAAAAAATCTTTATCGGGGCTAATATAAACCGTTTTACTCTTTTTGTTACAAGCGACTATATCGCTGCGCTCGAAGCTAAAAGACAGCTTAACGCTTATGCAAAAAACGCTTTTGAATTTTTGCCGCCCCGTCAGGAAACGCTGCTTTTTACTGCCGAAAGCGGAAAAAGCAGGATTGAGCGATTTGTAGCTCTTTACAAAGTTTTAAAGGATAAGATAGGAGGCATTGTGACAA
This sequence comes from uncultured Clostridia bacterium, assembly GCA_937915515.1. Lineage (GTDB taxonomy): Bacteria > Bacillota > Clostridia > Christensenellales > CAG-314 > SFEB01. The sequence continues at coordinate 1,782 of CALGIK010000186.1, read as the reverse complement.
CGCCCGAAGCGCTGGCACAACTTTTGCCCGATTTAAAAAGTTTCAGCGACAGTATTTTTACTTTAAAGCAGGGTGTAGACTACAATTTTTCTGCTCTTATTGCAAAGTTAGTTAATAACGGCTATGTAAAAGCCGAAAGCATAGAGTCAGCAGGGCAATTTACGGTAAGGGGAGATATAGTTGACATATTTTTGCCCCATTTCGACAGCCCTGTGCGTCTTGATTTTTTTGACGAGACGCTTGAGAGTATTAAGCTTATCGACAAGGAAACCTTTTTGTCCAAGCAAAATATAGAAAGCGTTGATGTTTTTGCAATTAAAGAGGTTTTTAACGAACAAGAAGCGTTAGATTTAGCAAGAGAGGAATTTAAACGGCAAAAACTTGATACAGACAGCTTAACACGTACAAATAGCATTTTGTCCTCTCTGTCAATCAACGGCGACAGTAATTGGCTCTTGCCTTACGTCAGCAACAGCCTTTTAGCTGATTATTTGCCTTTAGACACGCTTATTATCTGGGACGAACCAAAACCCGTTGAGGAAAAACTCAGCCGTACTTATGAAGGGCATATCAGCCGTTTTGCTTCGCTGTTGTCTAAAGGCGAAGTATTACCCTCTCATTTTAAACAATTGAAAGAGAGGGAAAATCTGTTTAAAGGTTATTCTTCTTTCAGCCAGCTTGCTCTGCAAACTTTGCCGTACGCAAACACCTTTTTTTATCCTCAAAAAATTATTTCTTTAAGGACGTCGGCTTTATTTAATTATAAGTATAATCTTAAGCAGTTAATCAGCGATGTCAACAATTGGCGGCAAAATGAATATTCGGTAGGGATTTTTTGCGCAGATAATGTACAGGCAACGGCGCTTAAAAATCAATTATCCGACTTGGGCATTGATATAGGCATAGCCGATACTCCTCCGTCTTTTTTAACGGAACCACAAATTTTGCCGTATGACGCCGCAAGAGGCTTTATAAGCCACAGCAATAAGCTTGTTTTTGTCGGCTGTGACGATTTGTTTAAACGCAATATTGTAAAAAAACTGACGCCAAAAAAGGAGAATGTTTTTTTGGATTTGCAGGCGGGCGATTATGCCGTGCATGAAGTTCACGGAATCGGTCTTTGTGAAGGCGTCGTAACACGTACCGGCTCTTTTGGCACTAAGGACTTTATCAAGCTTATTTACCGTGACGGGGATACCGTTTATGTCCCTGTCGAAAACACCAATATGCTCTCCCGCTACAGCGGCAGCGATGTAAAACCTCATTTAAGCAGGATAGGCGGCGCGGAATTTGAAAAAGTTAAAGCTAAAGTTAAAGCCAAAATTAAGGAAATGGCGATTGATTTGGTAGACCTTTACGCTAAACGCCGCCATTCACGAGGCTTTAAGTACAGAATAGACAAGTATCTAAATGAAGAATTTGAGGCCGGTTTTGGTTTTGTCGAAACTCCTGACCAAATAAAGTGTCTGGAGGAAATAGACGGCGATTTGACAAGCGACAAAATTATGGACAGATTGCTTGTCGGGGACGTGGGTTTTGGAAAGACGGAAGTGGCATTGCGTGCCGCCTTTAAGGTAGTCACCAACGGCAAACAGGCGGCTTTATTATGTCCTACTACTATACTGTCCGAGCAGCATTTTAATACTGTAAAAAACAGATGTCAGCCTTTTGACATAAAAGTGGAATGCTTAAACCGTTTCAGGAGTAAAGCCGAGCAAAGGATCATTGTCGAAAAATTAAAAAAAGGCGAAGTGAGATCGGAAGAGCGTCGTGTAGGGAAAG
>CALGIK010000185.1 GCA_937915515.1 uncultured Clostridia bacterium | reverse complement strand
TAAAGAATGATCTGTGTGTGATACATACATCTAAAGTAACACAACAAACAAAAAAACGCACCTATAGTTTTTGGGTGCGTTTTGGCTTTTGTTTTAATTTTTTAAGTTTATGCGTTTTGGTTAATAAAATAGGCGACAATGCTGTCCACGAGTGTTTCGTCGTTGGCATTGTTGGATATATAGATTTTGTAATCTTTACACTCTATACATCTATATATGTAATCGATTTCGTCGCTATAAGTTTTTGAGTATACCTTAAACTTCCCTGTCGTTGTTACTTCAGCGTCTCTTGTATAGTTGTCCGCATCGGTAAATTTAAAGGTATTATCGATGGAGATTTTCAATGAGGTAACTGCATAGGGAATTTGTATGCCGTTGTACTGCAACAGTACCGCCATCTGCTTACCGGTGTCCTCCGACTCAAAAACAGAACCTATACTGAAAGAATAATCGTTTTGCAGCAAATCAAGAGGAAGATTAAAACCGTCAGGCAAAAAACTATCAATCTCGCTTTCCTGAACAGCGTTAATCTTGCAGCCGTAGCTATCGGAATACAACGCTTGGTTTTGACTCAAAGCAAAACCTAAAATAACGCCGACGCACAAAATCACCGCAAAACATGCAACCACTAAAAACATTTTGCAGTTATGTTTTGTCTTGGGGGCGTTTTCCCTAACTTTTTGTTTAAGAAAGTTAAGATTAGTTTCATCAATTATTATATCTTCATCTTCGGTGAGAATTTCTTTTAAATTTCTTTCAAAATTATCCATAGAGAATCCTCCTTTAAATTATCTCATCTTGTAGTTTGTTGATTATTTTACCCACTCTTCGCTTCATAGAGGTTTGTGAGGTTCGGTAGATATGTGCTAAGTCCTTGTATGTAAAATCGTTAAGGTATTTTAGTCTTATTATTGCTTTTTCTTCTGCGTCCAGCTTTTTGACCGCTATGCGCAATTGAATTTTTCCGTCTGTGTCCGATTGAGGCGTGACATCTTGGTTTTCGAGAGAATAAGACGAAACTTCTCTTACGTTTTTTCGGATGTAATTGACTGATAAATTATGCGCTATAGTAAAGATCCATGAAAAACAGTTTACGAAAATAATTTTTTCCTTACATTTTTCGATAACCGTTAAAAATGTATTTTGCAAAATGTCTTTTACAGCTGCTGAGTCAGGCACTAAACCGTATATGTATCGAAATAACGGTTTATAAATATTCCTGTAAAGTTTATCAAAAGCCTCGGCGTCACCATTGCTGATTAGCTTTACCAGTAGGTTAATTTCTTTTTTCTCCATAAGTTTTTGCTTTTTCCATACCAGATTTAGTCAATATTCAAAGAAATTTACATAAAAAACAATTATTATCGTTATTATACCATAGAACTGTTACTTATGTATAATAATTAATACATTTTATAAAATGATTTCTCCGCATCTGCCTAAAAAACAGCAAAAACTATTTGCTTTTCATTTGTTTTAAAACAGCTTTTGATTGATTGTGAGTAATGCGTTCAAGCTGGCATTCGGCACGTACTTTAAGAATTATTGTTTGCACAATAAGTTCTAATTCGCTGTTTTGAGAATAATCGGCTTTAACCAAAAAATTAACTCGGTCTTCCTTAATAAGATATTGATTTTTTGTCCCTTCTTTATACACGCCTATACTTTGTCCGCCATTTTGACGGGTTAACTTCATGCAGGGGACGTCGGTAAGTCCGTCACCGATATAAATCATATTGCAAAAAGGAACGTGCCTTTCCTCCTCTGCCATAAAGGAATTAAGCCGTACGTTTTCGCTGACATCAAAAACCCCTTTATTTATACGGTACAAAAATTGTACTTTACTGGTATAATTTACGGCAACGGCAGGCCAAATGGGCTGTCCGCTTTTATCATAAACAAAATCACAGGCATAGATTTGTTTAAAATATTTTCCGATGGCGCTGCCCTCTATCATGGGTTTAAGACCGCTGCTGATTATGTAATGTTCCAAATTTACGCCGTTAGAAGCCGCAAAAGCGTTTATGCGGTCAAACCAAGTTAAAACGCCTTTGTGAAATTCTATTTTTTTGCCGGATTCCACAAGCTTATCACGGGTGCAAAGCTCTGTACCTAAGGCTTTTTGCTTCATAAGCAACATAACGGCAAGTATTCCGTCGGTGTTGTTTGCTTTTGCAAAACCGTTTGCCTCAGCCCAAAACTCTTCCGCCGTCATGTTTAGCTGAGGAATAAAATCATATTCCTGCATGTCACGAGTGCTCAAAGTATTGTCAAAGTCATACATAAGGGCAATGGTGGTATTGTTTTGCATAAAATACTCCTTATAATATTTTAGCATAATTAGAATACGCTAACAAGTGTTTTTAGACAATAAATAAAATGATGAACGCTAAATAATAAAACTGTGTTTATTATTAATCTACATATATCGCATAATGTTGCTTTTTTTATAATTCAAAACAAAGCGTTTTACAATACGGCAAACATGATATACTATATATAAAAGGAGAAAAATACATATGAGCGTGTTATTTTGTGATAGCGACTGCGAGTTATGGTATGAAGATATTGAAAGGCTAAATATCGAGTACATAAAAATGCCTTATACTCTTGACGGTGTTGAGACTTTTTATGATATGGGTAAAACAACGGACTTTAAACATTTTTACGAAAGAGTGCGTGCCGGCGCAATGCCTATTACTTCCGCAATAAACCCCGACGTTTATGAGGAGATTATCGAGCCATATTTTAAAAACGGGCAGGATATTTTTTATATTGCTTTTGGCAGAGAGTTCAGCGGGACTTTTGATCATTTGGATACAGCGCTTAAAAATTTAAAGGTAAAATATCCTAAGCGCAAAATGACAATTTTTGATACAAAAGCTATATCTCTGGCAAGCGGAATGCAAGTCAAATATGCTGCAGAGTTATGGAAAAAGGGCGCTACCGATGAGGAGCTTTTGGCATTTTTAAACGATTTTACACATCACGTAAATTGTTTCATTGCGGTGGACAGCCTTATGCACCTTTACAGAGGCGGCAGGCTCAGCAAAGCAGGTATGATTGCGGGAAGTATTTTGGGCGTAAAACCCATTTTGACGTTCAACGAAAAAGGCGGTTTATCAGTAATCAAAAAGATAAACGGACGCAAGGCGGTGGCAAGGTTTTTGGCACAGGAAGTTATCGAACATGCACGTAAAACAGAAGAGTACGAAATTTTTGTTTTAGACGCCGACGATAAGGAAAACGGCGACCGTGTTTATGAGCTTATTAAACAAGAGCTGCCAAACGCTAAGATAGTACGTCAACCCGTCGGTCCCGTTATAGGTACTCATTGCGGACCGGGTACTGTAGCGGTAACGTATTATGCGGATAAACGCACTATTGAATTGGCTAAATAATATACTAAGTATTAATAAACTTTAATATTTGCATTAAACTATCGTAAGACCGCGCTTTAGCTCGGTCTTTTGCGTAAAAAAAATGTAACGATGTAAACACAAAAAACCTTGCGAATAAATGGCATAGGTGTTAAAATAGCATAAGAGGTAACAAAGATGATAAAACATGTGGTTTGTTTTAAATTAAAAGACAACAGCAACTTTGCTAAAGAGGAAGCCAAAAATGTACTTTTAGGTATGAAAGGCAAAGTACCTTCAATAACAAACATAGAGGTCGGCACAGATTTTTTAGGCAGCGCACGCAGTTTTGATGTGATTTTGGTAATAACATTAAAAGATAAAGAGATGCTTGAAGTATATCAAAACGATAAATATCATTGCGAGGTTGTTAAACCGTATATGCATTCGCATATTACAAATTCTGTTGCAATTGATTATGAGATTGATTAATCTTTTCTGTAACGTTTAGATATTTTTGATAAAAAAGCAAGATCATGCAATGAGGAGCGGGCAAGCCGCTCTTTTTTGCTATTGACAAAGTGCCAACAAAGAGACTATAATAAAAACGGAGGGTAAAATAATGGGAGAATATAGCAAGTTTATCAGTATAAAACGGAGAAATCAATCTACGCCCGAAGCAATTGTTGACGAAAACGGTCAATGCGTATTTGGCACCTTTGATAAGGAATTTGTCGATTTAAATTTGTTGCGTGCAAAAAAACCAACGCATGCGCCCAATTTTTTAAACAAAACAAGGCTTACATTGTGGCAAGCTGCCGAAATTCATTTAAAAGACTGTGTTATCTTGACTGCGCTATGTGATATGGCTTTTTTTGGCATAAACTTAACGCTCTTTTATGATAAGCGCACAAAAAAGGTTCATACTTTTAGTACAAATATTACGACAAAAAAAACATTTATTGCGCCTAACTTGCTTAACGGCAACAAAACCCAAGCAACGCACAAAAACGGTTTTATAAAATTTGATAACAATTTTGGCGAGGGAAAGTGCAATGTAAAGGGCGACCACAAAAACAAAAAAGGTGAGACTATCCAATATGATTTTGAATTAAACAGAGTAAGTAAACCTTGCGTGGTGAGTATTCCTTTTGACAAAAACCGTCCGCTTTACAGCCAAAAGGACTTTTTTAAAGCGGAGGGCAAAATTATTTTTAATGGGGAGAAATTTTTGTCTGACGAAAACAGTACGGCAATTATTGACGACCACAAAGGCTACTATCACAGGCGTATGCACTATGATTGGATTACGACTCTAAGCAGGGACTATAACGGCGAAAAAAAGTATTTTGCTTTAAACTTAACACGCAATCAGAGCATCAATCAAGAGGATTATAACGAAAATTTAATATGGAAGGAAGGAGAAACAAGTCTCTTGCCTCCTGTTACTTTCGAAAAAAATATTTTAACAAAAAACTTCAAAAATGGAGCAATTTGGAAGGTCAAGGACCAACATGATATGGTAAATATCGAGTTTAAGGCGGAAGATATTTACCGCAACGAAATGCATGCGTTAATAGTTGATATAGGATATTATGTTGCGTTTGGTACTTTAAGCGGTTATGTTCGTGACGAAGAGGGAAACAAAATAAGCGTCGATGGGCTTATCGGTATAGGTGAAGATAAAACCATGCTGTTTTGATTTCTCATACTGATTTTTGTAGGCGTATTTAAATTTTTTTTAATTATCAATAAGGTAATTTTAGACAGGCAATATTGTTTGTTTAATGTTACCTTATTTTTTCATTTTCTTACTTACAAATAAGTGTTATTTTTTCGGTTTTATTTTTCGCTTTAAGCGAAAGCAATTATGCTCATATTAATTGAATAAAAAGCTCTTTTTTAGGTGATATTTGATTTTAGGCGAAAATTACGCAAATTTTGACTTTTAAAAAAATCAACAAAAAATATAAAA